>CANQIC010000008.1 GCA_947623865.1 uncultured Clostridia bacterium
TTATCCTCCTTTGAATTTATTTTAACACAAAAAAATGAAAGCAGACTTTTTGTGTCTACTTTCATTTTACCACTTCATAATTTTAAACTTTGTTCTTTTTGCTATCTATAAAATTTTTTAAAACATTTGTAAGTTGTATTTTTTCAGCAGCCTGAACTTTAGCAGATAAACTCTCAGGAGTTTCATCTTCACTTAATTCTACTATGGTTTGGGATATTATATTTCCTTCGTCATATTTATCATTTACAAAGTGGACAGTAGGACCACTGACTTTTTCTTTAGCTTCAACTACTGCTCTGTGTACATTCATACCGTACATACCTTTCCCACCAAATTTAGGAAGAAGAGAAGGATGCGTATTTATAATAGTATATTTATTTATCAACCTTTTTCCAATCATTTTTAAGTATCCAACTAAGACTATTAAATCAATATTATAATTCTTAAGAACATTTTCTAATTCCAAATCAACCTCATCAAACGATTTATTTTTTATTATGTAAGTAGGTATATTATTTTTTCTGGCCCTTTCAAGAGCATAGGCATCCTTATTATCAGAAACAACTAGATTTATTTTTGCATCTAATGTTCCATTATTAATATTATCCATAACACTTTGAAGAGTTGTACCATTTCCGAGAAGCAAATAAAACTAAATTATACATATAAATACCTCCAATTATATTATGAAAGAATTATAACATTACAGGTAAACTTTTTCAATTGAAATTTTCTAGACGGATTTTTTTATTGTAATTTTAAAAAAATTTTTCAAAGTTTGCAAGGAAAAGGTACGTTTAGAAAATTCCCAAACAAGAAAATAATGTCAATTTTGAAAAAAGACTGTACATTTTTGTAAATAACAATTATAATAAAAGTATGTTTTTAATTAGATGGAGGAACTTTTGATGTTTGATAATATTAAAGAAGAGTGTGGAATTTTTGGAGTATATTCAAAAAAACCAGAGAAACTATCATATATAACATGTGTAGGATTATCAGGACTTCAACATAGAGGTGAAGAAAGTTGCCGGAATAGCTGTAAATACAGATGGAGTTATTTCATATCATAAAGATCAAGGATTAGTATCAGAAGTGTTTACTAATGAAGTGTTAGATAAAATGCCAGAAGGAAACATGTCAATAGGACATGTTAGATATTCAACTACCGGAGTATCAAAAAAGGAAAATGCTCAACCAATGGTAATAAGACATAAAAAAGGTAATTTGGCTGTAGCACACAATGGAAATATAACAAATGCAATAGACTTAAAACAAAAATTAGAGGATAATGGAGCTATATTTACAACTACTAATGATACCGAAGTAATATGTCATATAATAGTAAAAGAAAGATTAAAAGCAAAATCAACAGAAGAAGCAATAGCAAATACAATGAAAGTATTAAAAGGTGCATATTCATTAGTAATAATGTCTCCACAAAAATTAATAGCTTGTCGTGATCCCCAAGGGTTTAGGCCATTATGCATGGGAAAACTAGGAGATGATATCATATTTGCATCTGAGAGTTGTGCACTAGATATATGTGGGGCAGAATTTATAAGAGATGTAAAACCAGGAGAGATAATTGTTGTAAAGGATGGTAAGATAGAATCAATAGATTACGATAGCAAAGAGAAAAAAGGAATGTGTGTGTTTGAATATATATATATTTCAAGACCAGATTCAGTATTAGAAGGAATGAGTGTACACGAATTTAGAGAAAAATCAGGAAGATATTTAGCAAAACAAATGCCAATAGATGCAGATATAGTAGCAGCTGTACCAGATTCAGGAACAGATGCGGCATTAGGTTACTCAAAAGAATCAAAAATACCATATGATTTAGTATTTACTAAAAGTAAATACATAGGAAGAACATTTATACAGAACACACAAAATAAAAGGAAGAAATTAGTAGCACTAAAATTAAATCCATTGAAAAATACTATAAAAGGAAAAAAAATAGTTTTAATAGATGATTCAATTGTTAGAGGAACAACATTAACCAATATAGTTAAGACACTTAGAAAAGCAGGAGCAAAAGAGGTGCACTTAAGGATTGCATCACCAGCATTTATAGATATTTGTTATTTTGGAGTAGATATAGATAATAAAGAAAACTTAATTGCAAATGGAAGAACAGTAGAAGAAATTAGACAAATTATAGGTGCAGATACTTTAGAATATCTAAGTATTGAGAATTTGAAAAAAATATTAAAAGATTGCAATATGGAGAATTTCTGTATGGGATGTTTTACAGGTAAATATCCAATAAAAGTGCCTAAAGAAATTAAAAAAGATAGATTTGAAGAAAAAATCAAAAAGTAAAACTGCCAAAAAACAATTGGCAGTTTTTTAATACAAAAGTTTAATTTTATTTCCTTGTTTTGAAATGAAACCTTCATCTATTAAATTTCTAATTTCTCTCATCATAGCACTTCTATCAACACTTAAATAATCAGCAAGATTTGTTAAAGAAAAAGGAAGAATTATATTTTTACTAAAAGCTTTACTAGATAAAATATTAAAGTAACTAAGTAATTTTTCTCTAATGCTTCTTTTAGATAAAATTTCTATTCTGGTATTTTGAGATATTGTGTTATTTAAGACCAATTCCAAAATATTAGATATCAAATTAGTATGAAATCCACAATTTTGTCTACATTTTATACGTAAATCATCATATGAAAATAAAAGAACTTCACATTTTTTAGTTGCTAGTACGAAAAGTTCATTATTTGTATTGACATGATGAAAAACTTCTCCAAAAATATCATTTTGATTAAAGCGTTCTATTATATCTTTATTTCCTTTTAAATCATACCTAATTAAGTCTGCTTTTCCTGAGAGCAAAATACAAATTTGTTTTCTTTTTTCCATATAAGTAGTAATAACATTACCTGAAAGAAAAGTCTTTTTTTGTACTTTTATACAATTATTAGAAATGCTTTTAGCTAATTCTGTAACATCCATTTAAGTTCTCCTATATAAATTGTAATTTATTTAATTAAGTGTTCTCTAGAAAAGGTTTATTTATTTGTTTCCAACGCGAATTCCGTTACTGAACCTGTAAGTTGCTAAAGCAACAACAGTTTCATGTAACGAAAGCTGGATCGCGTAACTGAGAAACAAATAAATATAACCTTTTCTAGAAATCAATTGATATTTTACAAACAACAATTTTTTTCAATTATATTATATCAAATTGAAAAAAGCAATGAAAACAATTGTAACATAAATGTAATAATTAATAATTTCTTACAACACCAATGGATAGAAGATTCATAAAAATATTTTTTAATATTTGTTGCAATTGCAACAGAATTTGTAAAAAGTTGATATATAATATGAAACATATTAAAGTGAGAACTAAAGGGGGATACAGATATGAAAGTAATAAAAAGAGATGGAAAAGCAGTAGATTATAATAGAGAAAAGATTGAGATAGCAATAGAAAAAGCAAATAATGAAGTAAAACCCAAAGAAAGATTATCAAAAGGAGAAATTAGAGAAATAACAAAATATATAGAAGAACTTGATAAAAAAAGAATTTTAGTAGAGGATATTCAAGACATTATAGAACAACAGATAATGGATAGAAAAAAATTCGAACTTGCAAAGAAATATATGATTTATCGTTATACTAGAGCATTAGTTAGAAAGCAAAATACAACAGATGAATCTATATTAGGATTAATAAAAAATCAGAATAAAGAACTATTAGAAGAAAACTCTAATAAAAATGCAGTTCTTGCTTCAACACAAAGAGATTACATAGCAGGAGAAGTTTCAAAAGATTTAACAAAAAGGATATTATTACCTGAAAAAATTACAAAGGCACACGAAGATGGAATACTTCATTTTCATGATATGGATTACTTTTTACAACCAATTTTTAATTGTTGCTTAATAAATATAGGTGATATGTTAGAAAATGGAACAGTTATGAATGGCAAATTAATAGAATCTCCAAAAAGTTTCCAAGTTGCATGTACCATTATGACACAAATAATAGCAGCAGTCGCATCAAACCAATACGGGGGACAATCTGTAGATGTTAGCCATTTAGGAAAATATATAAGAAAAAGTTATGAAAAATTCAAAAAAGAAATAGAAGAAGAATTTAGTAATGATTTGACACCAGAAATGATAGAAAGGCTTACAAATCAGAGATTAAAAAAAGAAGTATCTGCAGGTGTTCAAACTATTCAATATCAAATTAATACATTAATGACAACAAATGGGCAATCACCTTTTGTAACATTATTCCTAAATTTAAAGAAAGATGACCCATATATAAAAGAAAATGCAATGTTAATAGAAGAAATACTTAAACAAAGATACGAGGGAATAAAAAACGAAAAAGGTGTATATATAACACCCGCATTTCCTAAATTAATATATGTATTAGACGAACACAATTGTTTAAAAGGTGGCGAATATGATTATATAACAAAGCTTGCAGTAAAGTGTTCTTCTAAAAGATTATATCCAGATTATATTTCAGCAAAAAAGATGCGTGAAAACTATGAAGGAAATGTATTTAGTCCAATGGGATGCAGAAGTTTCTTATCACCTTGGAAAGACGAAAATGGTAACTATAAATTTGAAGGAAGATTTAATCAGGGTGTTGTTAGTATCAATTTACCTCAAATTGGAATTGTTGCAGATGGAAATGAAGAAAAATTTTGGAAATTACTTGATGAAAGACTAGAATTGTGTTATGAAGCTCTAATGTGTAGACATTATGCATTACTTGGAACCCTAAGTAACACTAGTCCAATACATTGGAGATATGGAGCGATAGCTCGTATGGAACCTGGAGAAAAAATAGATAAATTATTAAAAGATGGATATTCAACAATTTCTTTAGGGTATATAGGACTTTATGAAGTAACAAAATTAGTAAAAGGTGTATCACATACTGCACCTCAAGGACACGATTTTGCAATTAAGGTAATGAAACATTTAAGAGATACAACTGATAGATGGAAAAAAGAAACAGGAATAGGATTTGGACTATATGGAACACCAGCAGAAAGTTTATGTTATCGTTTTGCAAGAATTGATAAGGAAAAATTTGGCGAAATCAAAGATATTACAGACAAAGGATATTATACAAATTCATATCATGTGGATGTAAGGGAAGATATAGATGCATTTGATAAATTATCATTTGAAAGTGAATTTCAGCAACTATCATCTGGTGGAGCCATTTCATATATAGAAATTCCAAACATGAGAAACAATCTAAAAGCATTGGAGTCTGTTGTTAAATTTATTTATGATAATATTCAATATGCAGAATTCAATACAAAATCTGATTATTGCCATGTTTGTGGGTTTGATGGAGAAATAATTATAAATGATGATTTAGAATGGGAATGCCCAAACTGTGGAAATAAAGATAAAAATAAAATGAATGTAACAAGGCGCACTTGTGGATACTTAGGAGAAAATTTCTGGAATGAAGGAAAAACTAAAGAAATAAAATCGAGAGTATTACATTTGTAATTAGAGGTTAAAAGTTAGAAATTAGAAATTAGAGGTTAGAAATTTATAAATAAAAATTCTAATTTCTAAAATCTAATATTTAACCTTCAGTATGGAGGTTAGAAATGAAATATGCAAAAATAAAAAAATGTGATGTTGCAAACGGACCAGGAGTAAGAGTTTCACTATTTGTAAGTGGATGCAATCATCATTGTAAAAATTGTTTTAATAAAGAGGCATGGGATTTTAATTATGGAAATAATTTTACAGATAAAGAGCAAAATGAAATAATGGAAGACTTGAAACCAGAATACATTACAGGATTAAGTCTTTTAGGGGGAGAACCTTTTGAAAAAACAAATCAAGAAGGATTAGTTCCATTAATAAAAAAGGTAAAACAAACATATCCAGATAAAAAGGTTTGGTGTTACACAGGATTTACATTTGATAAACAAATTTTGGGTGAAATGATTGAAAAGGAAAATAGAGAGACTACTAAAGAAATGCTCCAAAATATAGATTACATAGTAGATGGAAAATTTGTAGAAAAATTAAAAGATCCAAAATTAAGATTTAGGGGTTCAAGTAATCAAAGAATTATAGATGTAAAGAAAAGTCTAGAACAAAAAGAAGTTATAATTTGGGATGGATTAGAAGAAGATATAGGATAGTTTTTTACTATTTAGTAAATAATAAAATTTTTTAGCTATTAAAATTAAATGATAAATAAATATATATATATATTATAAAACTGTCAAAAAAGCAATTGACAGTTTTTTCCTTTTAGTATACAATAATTAAACAATAAATGCATAAATTAAATATGCAAAAGAAAGGTTGTGATATTATGACATATATTGAAGAAAACACAAAAAAATTAGAAGAATTAAAAAAGTTGACATATGAAGAATTATGCAACATGGAAAGAAAGATATTAAATAATCCAAATTCAACAAGGGCAGACATAGTAAATATATGTTTTGCGTGCGGTGAAAAGGCAATAGAATTAGGGTTAATATGTACATTAGATGATATATAGAGAGAATTTAATATTGGTAAATATAAAATTCAAAATAGATGCTAAAGAAGATTTAAGTCAAATTAATGAATATATATCGAAAGATTCTATATATTATGCAAATAAAACAACAGAAGAAATCATAGAAAAAATAAAATACTTATTAATATTTCCATATATGGGACGAAAAACACCAGAATTTAATAATGTAAATTATAGAGAATTAATATATAAGTCTTATAGAATATTCTATAAAGTTAATTCTAATGTTTATATCTTAAAAATTTTTCATCATTCAAGAGACATTCTAAGCTCAATAGACATTTCCAATTATTAATAATTAAATAATTATAATCTTAATTTATGCATTTATTAATACTAATTTAATATAATTATATATGATGAAAATATATAATTTAAAAACAATATTAAAAATATTTTTAATATCTATAACAATTATTTTAACATTAATTCTAACAAAAAAATATATTCCACAAGAAGTAATACAAACAACTAATAACAATGTTAGTTCATATAAAATTTTAGTTGATGTAGAAGATTCAAAATTATTTTTATTCCAAAATGATGAATTAATAAAAACATATAAATGTTCAGGAGGAAAGTGGTCAACTCCTTCGCCAATAGGAACTTGGACAATAATTTCAAAAGCTAAATGGGGGGAAGGCTTTCGGACGGAAGTTGGATGGGATTAAATGTTCCATGGGGACAATTTGGAATACACGGGACATTAGATCCATATTCAGTAGGATGGTCAAGTTCACATGGATGTATTAGGATGAACAATAATGAGGTTGTAGAGCTTTATAAAATAGTGCCAATAGGAACTAAAGTTACAATTGTGGATCGGAGTATATGGAGCATTTGGTAAAGGATTAAGAGATTTAAAATCTGGTATGTATGGATCAGATGTAATGGAAATACAGAAGAAATTAAAATTATTAGGTTTTTTTAATGGGAATCCAAACGGAAAATTTGGAATAGAAACAGAAAAAGCTGTGCAAAATTACTGTAAAGCAAATGGATTATATATAAGAAAGATAATAGATAAAGAATTGCAAAAACATATGGGTTTTGAGCTTGCAGAATAAGGAATTTATGTAAATTATTACTTAATAAAAATTAATTTATATATTCTTTACTAAAATGTACTGTGATATTATAAAAATGGAATTTGAAAATGCATAATAGGAGAAAAATATGGGAGAAAAGTCAAGCATTCATTATATAATGGCTCATGAAAAAATAAGAAATTTAATATTCGAAGAGTGGGAAAAAACTAATTTATTATTAAATCAAGGTCCAGATGTATTAAAACAGTATTTTTGCAAGTTATGGAATGAAACAAAGCAAGAGTTAGAATATGTGGATGATATTGATATAATAGATTTAGATAAAAAAATAAAACCAGAAGATTTTAATGTATCATACTCTATTTTAAATAAAAAGCAAAAGGTTTTTAATTTTATAATGCCAAAACCATTAACTGATTATGGACAAGCCCTATATATAAGTGTTGTTTTAACATCAAGGATTCCAAGATTTTTTAATCTTGAATTTGTTAAAGGCCTAAACGGTAATGATTCGTATATGATAGGTGAGTGGTATATTGACTTTGAAAATGATAATTATGAGTATAAAAATTATGAAACAATAGATAAACCAAATATTGGAGAATTTTTAGGAAAAATAAATAAGATATTAAATAGATAAATTAATTAAATAAATATTACAAAATACAAAAAATAATTTAAAAAAATATTGACAAGCCACATTTCCGTATGATATTATTGTAAAGCACATATTTTGCAACTAAAATATGTAGTTCTTATTGTGAAAACAACAAAGATCCTGAGCACCAACCTACAATTTTTGATTGTGATGTTGGGTAGGGTTCTATAATATTAAGGGTGGTTAAAATAAATAAAGTAGTGATATAAATTAATAATAGAATAAAAGTGTAGGGACCAGTAAGCTTAAAAGAATTTTGGTAATTGTTACTACACTTTTTTGTATTGTTTTAAAATTAAATAAGGAGGAATTAAATACTACATAAGGTTATATGAAATCAAAATTGATATAGGGCAGTACGGTTTTGAGGAGTATAATACATTAGTATTTAAGAGGGACCTTGTTTAATAAATAAATATATCTGCTCAAATGATACACAAATAGTGAATAGTTAATAGTTTTGGATATTTTTTCACATCCTGTTGAAAAATCATATTTACTTTTCACTAAAACAAGAGGAGTTGATTTATTTGTTAAAAGACTTAAACTATGAAAAAACAACAAGAAAAACGTTTGCAAGAATTGGAGATTTTATCGAAATCCCAAATTTAATTCAAGTTCAAAAAGATTCTTATGACTGGTTTGTAAGAGAAGGACTTGGAGAAGTATTAAAAGATATTTCACCAATCATTGATTATTCTGGTAATTTAGTTCTTGAATTTTTCGATTATTATATGGAAGAAAAAACTAAATATTCTTTAGAAGAAGCTAAAGAAAGAGATGCGACTTACTCTACAAGATTACATGTAAATGTAAGGCTTATTAATCGTGAAACTGGAGAAATCAAAGAGCAAGAAATTTATTTAGGTGATTTTCCATTAATGACAGATAGTGGTACATTCGTAATAAATGGTGCTGAAAGGGTTGTGGTAAGCCAATTAGTACGTTCACCTGGATGTTACTATGAATCAGATTATGATAAAACAGGAAAAAAATTATACAAATCTACAGTTATGCCAATAAGAGGTGCATGGCTAGAATATGAAACAGATAGTAACGATATATTCTATGTAAGAATTGATAGGACAAGAAAACTACCAGTAACAGTTCTTTTAAGAGCAATAGGATTAGTTTCAGATGAACAAATTATAGATGTATTTGGGGAAGATGAAAAAATCCTAGCAACAATAGCAAAAGATACAGTTAAAACAAGTGAAGAAGCAATTGTTGAAATATACAAAAAATTAAGACCAGGAGAACTTCCAACAGTTGATGCGGCAAGAAACCTATTTAATAACCTATTTTTCGATCCAAGAAGATATGATTTAGCAAAAGTAGGAAGATATAAATTTAATAAGAAATTAAATTTAGCATCAAGAATAACAGGTCAAGTTGCATATAGCGATATATTAAATAGCGAAACTGGAGAAATATTAGTAGAAAAAGATACAGTTATATCTAAAGAAATAGCAAAACAAATACAAAATTTAGGAATTAATATTGTTGATGTAAAAGTAGATGACAAAAAAGTTAGAGTAATAGGAAATGGAACAGTAGATATAAATGCATATGTGGACACAGCAAAATTAGGAATCAATATTAAAGAATTAGTAAATTATGAAGTATTAAAAAACATATTAGAAAATACAAATAAAAAAGATTTAAAAAAGGTAATTGAAGAAAGAGAAGAAGAATTAGTTCCAAAACATATTGTTACAGAAGATATGATATCATCAGTAAATTATCTATTAAACCTACAATATGATTTAGGAAGAGTTGATGATATAGATCATTTAGGAAACAGACGTATAAGATGTGTTGGTGAATTATTACAAAATCAATTTAGAATTGGTCTTACAAGACTTGAAAGAGTTGTTCGTGAGAGAATGACAATACAAGACTTAGATGTTATAACACCACAAACATTAATAAACACAAAACCAATAACATCATCAATAAGAGAATTCTTTGGTAGTTCACAATTATCACAATTCATGGATCAAACAAACCCATTATCAGAATTAACACATAAAAGAAGAATTTCAGCTTTAGGGCCTGGAGGGCTCTCAAGAGAAAGAGCAGGATTCGAAGTTCGTGACGTTCACTATACACACTACGGAAGACTTTGCCCAATAGAATCTCCAGAAGGACCAAACATTGGATTAATATCTGCACTTTCAACTTTTGCAGTAATTAATGAATATGGATTTGTAGAAACGCCATATAGAAAAATAGATCCAAAGACACATAAAATAACAGATGAAGTTACATATATGACAGCAGATGAAGAAGATGAATATATTATTGCACAAGCAACAGAGCCTATGACAAAAGACCGGTAAATTCAAAAATAAAATGATAAGAGTAAGACATTTAGATGAAGTTACAGAAGTAGAAGCAGAAAGAGTAGACTATGTAGATGTATCACCAAAACAATTAGTATCTGTAGGTGCTGCTATGATACCATTCTTAGAGCATGATGATGCTAACCGTGCATTAATGGGTGCTAACATGCAACGTCAAGCAGTTCCACTTATGATAACAGATTCACCAATAGTTGGAACAGGTATAGAATATAAAGCAGCAAAAGATTCTGGAATTACGGTACTTGCAAAAAATGATGGTATTGTCGAAAGAGTTACTGGAGAAGAAATAATTGTAAAAACAAAATCAGGGGAAAAAGATATATATAAATTACGTAAGTTCAAAAGAACAAATGGTGGTACATGTATAAATCAACATCCTATTGTTGTAAAAGGAGAAAAAGTAAAAGCAAATGATGTTATAGCTGATGGTCCTTCTACACAAAATGGTGAAATGGCACTTGGTAAAAACGTACTTATAGCATTTACAACATGGGAAGGATATAATTACGAGGATGCAATTTTGCTTAGTGAAAGATTAGTAAAAGAAGATGTTTACACATCTATACATATAGAAGAATATGATTGTGAGTGTAGAGATACAAAACTTGGAGCAGAAGAAATAACAAGAGATATTCCAAACATAGGTGAAGAAAACTTAAAAGACTTAGATGAAAACGGAGTTATAAGAATAGGTGCAGAAGTAAGACCTGGTGATATCCTAGTAGGAAAAGTTACTCCAAAAGGAGAAACAGAATTATCAGCAGAAGAAAGACTACTTCGTGCAATATTTGGAGAAAAAGCAAGAGAAGTAAGAGATACATCTTTAAGAGTACCACATGGAGAAGCAGGAACAATAGTTGATGTAAAAGTATATAACAGAGAAAACTCTGATGAACTTGGACCTGGAGTTAATGAAATAATTAGAGTATATATTGCTCAAAAGAGAAAAATATCAGTTGGAGATAAAATGGCTGGACGTCATGGAAATAAAGGTGTTATTTCAAGAATATTACCAGTTGAAGATATGCCATTCATGCCAGATGGAACACCAGTTGATGTTGTTCTAAACCCACTTGGTGTACCTTCACGTATGAATCTTGGTCAAGTTTTAGAGGTTCATTTAGGTGCAGCTGCAAGATTATTAGGAATGAAAGTTGCAACACCTGTATTTGATGGTGCAACAGAAGAAGATATTATAGAGTTATTAAAAGAAGCAGGATTATCAGAAGATGGTAAAACAATTCTTTATGATGGTAGAACAGGTGAGCCTTTCGATAAACCAATTACAGTTGGTGTAATGTATATGTTAAAACTTCACCACTTAGTAGATGATAAAATACATGCTCGTTCAACTGGTCCATACTCATTAGTAACACAACAACCTCTAGGAGGTAAAGCTCAATTTGGTGGACAAAGATTTGGAGAAATGGAAGTTTGGGCACTAGAAGCATATGGTGCTGCATATACTTTGCAAGAAATCTTAACAATCAAATCTGATGATGTTGTAGGAAGAGTAAAAACATATGAATCAATTGTTAAAGGTGAAAATGTTCCTGAACCAGGAGTTCCAGAAAGCTTTAAAGTATTAGTAAAAGAACTACAAAGTTTGGGATTAGATGTACGTTTATATTCTGAAAATGATGAAGAATTAGAATTAAAAGAAAATATTGAAGAAGGAATAGATTTAAATTTAGAAGATTTAAACAAAGCTATACCTGAAGAAGAAGCTGTAATAGATGAAGAAGAAATGTCAGGAGATTTCATTGAAGAAGATTTTGAAGAAGATACTATTGAAGACGAAGATATAGCAATAGAAGAAAATGAAATTTTTGATAACGAACTTGCAACAGACAATATTATGAATGAGGAAGATATAATTGACGAATAAAAGGGACTGTCCTCACATAGCAAACGATTTAAATAATTAAATAACTGCAATATAATAAAATTAAATCGCAAGAGAGAATTGTTCGAGCAGTGTATATTTAATTTTACAGATATTGTAAAACCCAATTGTAAAGAAGGGACTGACCTGAATTTTCCAAAGGAAAATTCTAGGGTCTGTCCCCAAAAAGCTGAATAATGAATCATGAAGAGTTAATAATACAAAATTCTTCGAATTTTAAAGGGGGAAAGAGCCTTAATGGAAAACAAAGAAGTAAAAGATGAATTAGAGGTATTTAATAAACTAAAAGTAGGTTTGGCATCAGATGAAAAGATAAGAGAATGGTCTAAAGGTGAAGTAAAAAAACCAGAAACCATTAATTATAGAACTCTAAAACCAGAAAAAGATGGTCTATTCTGTGAAAAAATATTTGGACCTACAAAAGACTGGGAATGTCATTGTGGTAAATATAAAAGAGTAAGATATAAAGGAATAATATGTGATAGATGTGGCGTTGAAGTAACAAAATCAAAAGTAAGGCGTGAAAGAATGGGACATATTGAACTTGCTGCACCAGTTGCTCATATTTGGTACTTTAAAGGAATTCCAAGTAGAGTTGCATTAATATTAGATATTTCTCCAAGAAGTTTGGAAAAAGTTATATATTTTGCATCATATATAGTACTTGATAAAGGAACAACAGATTTAACAAAATGTCAGGTATTAACAGAAAAGGAATATAGAGAAACAGAAGAAAAATATGGAAAAGGTTCATTTACTGCTAAAATGGGTGCAGAAGCAATAAGAACTTTATTACAAGAAGTTGATTTAGATAAGTTATCAGCCAAACTAAAAAAAGAATTAGAAAAAGCAAGTGAACAAAAAAAATCAAAAATTGTTAAAAGATTGGATACAGTTGAAAGTTTTAGAAAATCTGGGAACAAACCAGAATGGATGGTAATGAGTGTTATACCAGTAATACCACCAGAAATAAGACCAATGGTACAATTAGATGGTGGAAGATTTGCAACATCTGATTTAAATGATTTATATAGAAGAGTTATAAATAGAAATAATAGATTAAAAAGATTATTAGAATTAGGTGCACCAGAAATAATTGTAAGAAATGAAAAAAGAATGTTACAAGAATCTGTAGATGCATTAATAGACAATGGTAGACGTGGAAGACCAGTAACAGGTGCTGGTAACAGACCTTTAAAATCATTATCAGATATGCTTAAAGGAAAACAAGGACGTTTCCGTCAAAACTTACTTGGAAAACGTGTTGATTACTCAGGGCGTTCAGTTATAGTAGTAGGACCAGAATTAAAAATATACCAATGTGGACTTCCAAAAGAGATGGCAATAGAATTGTTTAAGCCTTTCGTAATGAGAGAATTAGTAGGAAGGGGCTTAGCACACAATATAAAAAATGCAAAAAGGATGGTAGAAAGATTAAGACCAGAAGTATGGGATATATTAGAAGAAGTTATTAGCGATCATCCAGTAATGCTAAACCGTGCACCTACATTACATAGATTAGGTATTCAAGCATTTGAGCCAGTTTTAGTAGAAGGAAGAGCAATAAAACTTCATCCATTGGTATGTACAGCATTTAATGCTGACTTCGATGGAGACCAAATGGCAGTCCATGTTCCATTATCACCAGAAGCACAAGCAGAAGCAAGATATTTAATGTTATCTGTAAATAACCTTTTAAAGCCACAAGATGGTAAACCAGTCACAGTACCAACACAAGATATGATACTTGGAAGTTACTATTTAACAATACAAATAGATGGTGAAAAAGGAGAAGGCATGTATTTTAAAGACGTAGATGAAGCATTACTTGCATATCAAAATGGAGATGTTGGATTACATGCTAAAGTAAAAGTAAGATTAACAAAAGAGATAAATGGAGAAAAGAAAACAAAAACAATAGAAGCAACAGTTGGAAGACTTATATACAACGAAGAAATTCCTCAAGACTTAGGATTTGTAGATAGAACAGACCCTGAAAAAGAATTCGATTTAGAAATAGATTTCCCAGTTATGAAAAAGAACTTAGGAACAATTATTGCTAAATGTATAGATAAACATGGACTAAATAGATCAGCAGAATTATTAGATTACATCAAAGCATTAGGATTTAAATATTCTACAAAAGGTGCAATAACAGTGTCAGTTCATGACGTTGCAGTACCAGAAGCTAAAAAGAAAATTTTAGCAGATAGTGAAAAACAAGTAGAAGAAATAGGAAAACAATATAGAAGAGGTTTAATTACAGAAGATGAAAGATATTCTTCAATAATCAAAGTATGGGAAAAAGCAACAAATGATGTTACAGATGCAATGAAAGATAACTTTGATGATTTAAATCCAATATACATGATGGCACAATCTGGAGCAAGAGGTAATATGAATCAGTTACGTCAAATTGCTGGTATGCGTGGACTTATGGCAAATACATCTGGTAAAGCAGTTGAAATACCAATCAAATCATGCTTCAGAGAAGGATTAGATGTTCTAGAATATTTCATTTCTTCACATGGTGCAAGAAAAGGTTTAGCAGATACAGCATTAAGAACAGCTGACTCTGGATACCTAACAAGAAGATTAGTTGATGTATCTCAAGACATAATTGTAAGAGAACATGACTGTGGTACAACAGAAGGAATTGAAATAGAAGACATTAAAGATGGAAATCAAATAATCGAAAAGCTACATGAAAGATTAGTTGGTAGATATGCCCTAAATGACATATATGATCCAAAAACTAAAGAATTAATAGTAGATAATAATACATTAATTACTCCAGATATAGCTGATAAAATAGTAGGAGCAGGAATAGAAAAAGTAGAAGTACGTTCAGTATTAGGATGTAAGACAAAACATGGGGTTTGTGCTAAATGTTATGGTATGGGTCTTGCAACAAGAAAAGAAGTTAATATTGGAGAAGCAGTTGGTATAATTGCAGCACAATCAATTGGTGAACCTGGTACACAGCTTACAATGAGAACATTCCATACAGGTGGTGTAGCAGGAGGAGATATAACACAAGGTTTACCTAGGGTTGAGGAGTTATTTGAAGCAAGAAAACCAAAGGGACTTGCTGTAATATCTGAAATAGATGGAACAGTTAAAATTCAAGAAGTTAAAAAGAGAAAAGAAGTAACTATAACAAATAAAGACAACTCAAAAACCTATGCAATTAGTTTCGGATCAAAATTAAAAGTAAAAGAAGGAGACAAAATCAATGCAGGAGATCCAATTACAGAAGGATCAATAAATCCAAATGAAATATTAGCTATTAAAGGACCTGAGGGAGTATATAAATATTTAACATCTGAAGTACAAAAAGTATATAGAAACCAAGGTGTTGATATAAATGATAAACATATTGAAGTTATAGGAAGACAAATGCTTAAAAAAGTAAAAATAGACGACAATGGAGATACAGGAATGTTTGCTGGTTCACTAGTGGACATTAATGAATTCAATGAACAAAATGAAAAAATGATAGCAGAAGGAAAAAAACCTGCAACAGGGAAAAGAGCTTTACTTGGTATAACAAAAGCATCACTTGCAACAGAAAGTTTCTTATCAGCAGCATCATTCCAAGAAACAACAAGAGTATTAACAGAAGCTGCAATAAAAGGAAAAGTAGATTCATTAATAGGATTAAAAGAAAATGTTATTATAGGAAAACTAATTCCAGCAGGAACAGGAATGCAAGCATATAGAAACATAAAAATAAATACAGAAGAACAAGAAGAACAAACAGGAGAATCTGTAGAATAAAATCAAAGCAGAAGGGAAAATAAAATCCCTTCTGTTTTTTAACTCTAAGCAGAAAACAGCAAGAAACTTTTGGCTCGGAGCGATTTCTCCACGGTAAGAAACATTTCGCTCGGAGCGATTTTTCCATGGCAAGAAACTTTTTGTTCGGAGCGATTTCTCCATTTTCTCAAGAAACTTTTGGCTCGGAGGAAAAAGTCTTTATTTATAAAAAAATTTTCAGAGATAATTCCTAAAAATTATCCTACAAATTACAATTTATCCTATTATTAAAATTAAAAACAAATAATTTTGAATAATATATTGAAATCATAAAGAAGTAATGCTAAAATGAATGTGTTAAAATCCGACAAAAAAGTGTAAAATGAAGGGTGAATAGTGAAAAGCACAAAAACTCTTCGGATTTTTGAATAGGGGGATAAAAATGAATAACATTAAAATTTTTGCCTGTAATTCGGCAGAAGAGTTCACAAAAGAAATATGTGATAATTTAGGATTATCAGTTGGAAAAAAAGATTCTTTTAAATTCGCAAATGATAATAGTTTTGTACAGTTGAAAGAATCTGTAAGAGAACAAGATGTATACATAGTACAAACAACACAGCCACCAGTAAATGAAAGGATAATGGAATTGTTAATAACAATAGAAGCAGCAAAAAGAGCAGGAGCAAGAAGAATAACAGCTGTACTTCCATATTTTATGTATTCAAGATCTGACAAAAAAGATCAATCAAGAGTTCCAGTAACAGCAAAATTGATGGCAACATTATTAGAATCAGCAGGAGTAAATCATGTGCTTACATGTGACTTACATAACCCAGCTATTCAAGCATATTTTAATATAATATGTGATCGAGTAACAGCAAAACATTTACTAGAAAAATATTTTGAAGCAAAACAGTTAGAAAATATGGTAGTAGTAGCAACAGATGCAGGAAGTTCTAAAAAAGCATATAAATATTCAAAATTCTTTGAATGTCCACTTGCATTAATTGATAAAAGAAGAGAATCAAATAACGATAATGCAGTAGCAACAAATATTATAGGAGATATAGAGGGAAAAACTGCAGTAATATTTGATGATGAAATAAGTACAGCAGGAACATTGGTTGAAGCAGCACATATACTAGAAGAACATGGAGCAAAGGAAATATATGCAGGAGCAACGCATGCAGTATTGGTTGGACCTGCTATTGAGAGAATAGAAAAATCTCCAATAAAAGAATTAGTAGTAACAAATACAATTCCACTTGAAGAAGAAAAAAGAATTGATAAAATAAAAGTAGTATCAATTGCTCCATTATTTGCAGAAGCAATTAAAAGATTGAATGAAGCAAGACCATTAGGAGATTTATTTGAGTATGATAAGTAATTTTTAAATATATTAAGGCAAAAACGGCATATCACATAAGTGATAGCCGTTTTTGCTATTAACAATGAATTTTTTGTAGTTACTTATAACTAAGATTAAACATAAATGTTTCCATTTCTGTTAATTTTCGGATTGTCTCATTATTATCGTTGATAAATTTAAGAATTGCTTTCCAATGTCTTTTTGTTCTTCTATTTCCAAGACATCTACAAATTTCTAGAACCTGTCCATCTTGATAAATTGTAGATTTAAAATTAAACAAAAACAAACATTGGTAACTTTTTGAGTCATTGTACAAAACAACATATTGAGGAACAAAATGATTTTTCCTTATTGCAAACCGAACAGCCCTAGGTCTCAATTTTAGACCATAAGGAATATCTTTAAAGGTATTTGCTCCGATTTCAAAAAGACTAATGCATTTTCCCTTTCTAGTAGTTTTTAAATGCTCATCGATAAGATAATTTTTTGGCAACCTCCGAATAGTATAAGTACCTGTCATAAAAATTCTCCTTTCTGTGAATCCACATAAATTTTGTTAATAAATAAATTAACAGGTAACATAAGTATAACATATAATTTACGCAAGTTCAAGAACTTGAATAGCTCAAATATTTTCTAAATTAAAACTAATAAAAACAACATATAACAAAGCTATATTACATAAATTGACAAATACATTAAAATATCATAAAATAAAATTACTCATTTTATGGCTCTTCTATTAATTTAAACTGAATGGGGGTACAGACATGAAAGATAAAATATTAATAGCAGGGATAACTCAGGAGGCCGTCATAGGTATTATTATATTTGCAATCTTATTAATAACATCATTGGTTGTAAGTATAAAAACACGTAAATCAACTCGTAAAAAAATTAAAGTGATTCATGTTATTTCCATCATTATACTCCTTACTCTACTAACTGCATTATTTCCTGGAGCATTTGCAATTGGCTTGTTGATTCTATTGTTTAAGATTATAAAGTCAATGCCTGATAAAGATAACTATAGTAGTACATATTATAGTACCTATAATTATACTCATGACAGTAATGACAGTGGTAATAATTATTATAAACATGAGAATCAAGAAATTGAAGCCTCAAAATCTTATGAAAAGCATTACTGCCATTATGGAGACTACAAAGTAAGCACAATATATGGTGATGATACAGTAATTAGAAGTGATGGAGTATGTGGCTTTAAAGATGGAAATCTTATACATTATAATGATGGAAGTACATGTCACATAATTGAACTTGATAACAAAACTAATATTATTGACCGGCTATAAAATGAGTAAAAGAGCACAGAGATGGCTAAATAGCCATCTCAAATTTTTTACATAATTAGTCTTATCAAATAAAAAGCTGATAAAAATAACTAAATTAAAACTAATAAAAATAACGTTGACAATCACTAGCTTTTACGATATAATAATAAAAGTTTAAAAATCCCACTAAATGATAGAGAGCAGTAGCGAGGGGAGGGAAATAGAAGTGTCAGAGATAAAAGTTAATAATGGTAATATAGAGGACGCATTAAAAAGATTTAAAAGACAATGCGTAAGAAATGGTGTTTTACAAGAGGTTAGAAAAAGAGAACACTATGAAAAACCTAGTGTAAAAAGAAAGAAAAAATCAGAGGCAGCAAGAAAGAGAAAATTTTAAAATAGAGTTTAGAAGTTAGAGGTGAGAAGTTAAAAAAAATATTAAAGCTTTTCACCTTTTTTAATAGGATTATTCATCTAAAATATTTTAAAATTGTAGGGACTTGTCGCCCACGGCGACCCCTACAAAGTTTTGAAGGAGGAAGGATATATGTTAAAAGAAAAATTAATGTCAGATTTAAAAGAAGCTATGAAGGAAAAACAAATATTAAGAAAGAATGTCGTTCAAATGATAAGAGCAGCAATTCTTCAAGTAGAAAAAGATAAACAAATAGAACTTGATGACAATCAGATATTAGAAATAATAGCAAAAGAGGCTAAAAAAAGAAAAGACTCTTTAGAAGATTATGAAAAAAGTGGAAGGCAAGATTTAATTAATCAAGTAAAACAAGAAATAGATATAATATCAAAATATTTACCAAAGCAATTAAGTAAAGAGGAGATATCAAGTATTGTAAAAGAAGTAATTATAGAAACAGGAGCAATGACTATAAAAGATATGGGGAAAGTAATGAAAGCAGCAAAAGAAAAAATAGGAGCTGCAGCAGACCGGTAAAACAATTAATGAGGTTGTTAGAGAATTATTAAATTAGAAGTTAGAGATTAAATGTTAGGAATTAGAATAATAAGAATAAATTGGCATTTAATTGTTAATAATATAATTAAAACAAGGGACATACCTCAATCTATGAGGAATACGCTTGACTGAAGTATGTTCCTTAAACCTTATAAATATTATACATTAGAAAAGGGAGTATATTTATGTCATATAGTATAGAAGAAATAAAGCAAGGCATTAAGTTGCATTGCATAGATACAAATAAATTTAAAACTAATTTAATGGCTGTGTTTATAACTTTGCCATTAAATAGAGAAAAAATAACATATGATACGGTAATACCAGCAGTATTAAAAAGAGGTACAAAAAAATTGACTTCTCAAGAAGAAATATCTAAAAAGTTAGAAGATATGTATGGAGCGAGCTTTGATTGTGGTATAGAAAAAATAGGTGATAATCATGTTATAAAATTCTATTTAGAGTCTTTAAATGATAATTTTACTCCAGAAAATAGTAAAGAAAACATATCAAAAGATAGTATAGATTTGCTATTAGATATAATATTAAATCCTCTTACTGAAAATAATCAATTTAAAGATGAATATGTTGAAGCTGAGAAAAATAATATAAAGTTATTAATAGAATCAAAAATTGATAATAAAGATCAATATGCATTAAATAGATGTATAGAAGAAATGTATAAGGGTAAACCATATGGATTATATAAATATGGATATACTGAAGATTTAGATAAAATCAATTCAAAGAATCTATATCAATATTATACTGAATTAATAAATACAAGTAAAATTGATATATTTATTTCAGGAGAACTAAACACAAAAGATATAGTAGAAATTGTAAGAAATAATGAAAATATAAAAAAAATAAAAGAAAGAAAGCCGAACTATATTGTAAATAATGAACAAACCGAAAATAAAGAAGAAATACAAGAAAAAGAAATAGAAGAAAAAAAGGATGTAGCACAAGGAAAATTAGTTATAGGATTAGATGTAGAATTAAATGACTACAACTCAAAGTTTCCTGTATCATTATATAATGTAATATTAGGTGAAAGTGCAACATCTAAATTATTCCAAAATGTAAGAGAAAAAGCAAGCCTAGCTTATACTGCTAGATCAAATTATGTAAGACAAAAAAATAATATTTATATAAGATGTGGAATTGAAATAGAAAATTATGAAAAAGCATTAAAAATAATAAAAGAACAATTAGAAGAAATGCAAGATGGGAAATTTACAGAAGAAGATTTAGAAAATAGCAAGAAATATATGATTTCAGGTATTCAATCAGCACAAGATGAACAGGACTCTGAAATAACATACTATATAGGTCAAGAATTATCTGGAATGCTTACAACATTCGAAGAATATATGAAAAAAATAAATGAGGTAAAATTAGAAGATGTTAAAAATGTTGCAAACAAAATAAAAATAAACACAATATATTTTTTGAGAAATTAGATAAATTGTAATTTGTGTGAGGAAAATCCTAGGGACTGTCCCTAAAAATCACCAATTTTGGGGATTTTTGGGACTGTCCTGAATTTTCCGAACATGAAAAAACAACAATTTATAAAAAAGGAGAATCAAATTTTATGCAAATCATAGAAAACTTAAGTGTTAAAGAAAAATTATATATAGAAAAATTAGAAAATGGATTAACAGTTATGATAATTCCTAAAAAAGGAATTAGAAAAAAATATGTAATGTGGGCCACGCATTATGGTTCAATAGATAATAAATTTGTCGTGCCAGGAGAAGAAAAGAAATCGGAAGTTCCAGATGGTGTAGCACATTTTTTAGAGCATAAAATGTTCGAACAAGAAAATGGAACAAATAGTTTGGATACATTAACTGCTTTAGGAGTAAATGCAAATGCATATACTACTAATAATTACACAACATACCTTTTTGAATCTACAGATAATTTCTATCCTGCATTAGACGAATTAATGGACTATGTACAAAAACCATATTTTACAGATGAGAATGTAGAAAAAGAAAAAGGTATAATTGCTCAAGAGATAAAAATGTATGATGACTATCCAGATTGGGTAGTATATATGAATGCAATAAGAAATATGTATAAAAATAATCCTATTAGAATTGATATAGCAGGTAGTGTTGAGTCCATATATAAAATAGATAAAGACGTTTTATATAAATGCTATAATACTTTCTATAATCCATCAAATATGGTTATGTGTTTCTGTGGTGATTTTGAGCCTGAGAAGTTAATTGAAGAAGTTAAAAAAAGATTAATAGAAAAACCAAATCAAGGTGAAATAAAAAGAATATATGAAGAAGAACCTGAAGAGATAGTGGAAAAAAGAATAGAACAGACCATGGAAGTAAGTATGCCTTTATTTGTAATAGCAATAAAAGATAAACTTCCAAATAAAAATGAAGATACTGTTAAAAAACATATAGCAATAGAAATATTATTGAATTTGATTATTGGAAAAAGCTCGGAACTATATAAAGAAATGTATGAAAACGAATTACTAGTTTCTGAACCATTTTTAGAGTATGAATTTACAGACAACTATGCTCATATTGCGATAACAGGAGGATCTAAAGATCCAGACAAGGTATTAGAAAAAATACAACAAGAAATAGAAAAACTAAAAAAAGAAGGATTAAATTCAAGCGACTTCGAAAGAATAAAAAATATGCTATATGGAAATGCTGTAAAAGAATTTAATAATGTTTCAGATATAGCAAGAATGTTTATTTCAGATTATTTTAAAGATGTAAATAGTTTTGATTATTTAGAAAACTATAAACAAATAACTACAGAATATACTTATGAAATTCTAAAAGAAGTATTCCTAAAAGATAAAACAGTATTATCTATAGTAAAAAATAGTAAATAAATTGTAATTTGTTTCATGTCGGAAAATTCAGGACAGTCCCAAAAATCCCCAAAATTGGTGATTTTTAGGGACAGTCCCTAGGATTTTCCTCTCACAAACAACAATTTGAAAAAAGGAAAATAAATGAATACAATAACATTTCCAGGATTAAATTTAAAATTAAAAATATCAAGAATAGCATTCTCAATAGGAAATATAGATATCTATTGGTATGCTATTCTTATGATGTCTGCATTTATAATTGCTTTGATAATTTTTAAAATTAAAGACGGTAAATTCAACATTAAGTTTTCGGATGTATTAGATTTAAGCATATATGTAATTCCAATATCAATAATATCTGCAAGACTTTATTACATATTATTTAATTTAGAATATTATATAAGTTATCCTGCACAAATTTTTAATTTAAAAGCAGGTGGACTTGCAATATATGGAGGAATAATTGGTGGACTTATTACATGTTACATATTTTGCAAAAAAAGAAAAATCAATTTATTAGATTTATTAGATTATATTATTCCGTGCTTGGCACTTCGGACAAGCAATAGGTAGATGGGGTAACTTTATAAATATTGAGGCATATGGAAGATTAACCAACCTTCCTTGGAGAATGGGAATTTATGAATTAGGAAAATATACAGAGGTTCATCCTACATTTTTATATGAGTCACTAGTTACTTTTTTATTGTTTATATTACTAAGTAAAATATCAAATAAAAGAAAATATAAAGGACAGATAACGCTTATATATTTAATAGTTTATTCATTTGCAAGAATGATAATAGAAGGATTAAGAACAGATAGCCTTATGTTGGGAAGTATAAGAATATCACAAATGTTATCATTAATTATATTTATAATATCAATAACATTATATATAAAAAATAATAATAATTTGAATGAGTAGATTAATATTGACATATAATAAAAAGTAAGCTATAATAAATATAGCTTAAGCAATGAAGCTGTACATTGAATGCTGTAAAAAAGACTAGGAGCTCATTTCCTAGTCTTTTTCCTTTTCAATCTTTATCAAATTTACTTAATATTAAATAAATTATGTATAAAGACAAAAGTCTTATAAAGCTGTACATATATTTCTAACCTCCTCCCTGCCACTAAGCAAGTAGGCATAAACAGTATAGAACACATAAAAATAAATGTCAATATTTTCCAATTTTAAAATAACAAATATTGGTATATTAAGTCCATTCCAATTTGTCGTTTTTTTAAATTTTTTGATAAATAGAAAAACAAAATTTGGTAAAAACCAAACAGATGTTATAAAACAAAGAAAATTGGCATACGAAACTTGCCTTAAAAACAGCATTTATGCTGTTTTTTTATTGACCTAAATGTAAAATTATGGTATTTTATTAATATACAAAAGAAAAAATCGAATAAAAAGGAGTTGATAGTCTATGTTAGATGAAGAAATCCTAGAATTAAGACGAAAATTAGATGAAAGTATAACAAATGAAAAAAACTATGATAAAACATATAAATTAAGTATAGAACTAGATAAATTGATAAGTAGATATTACAATAAAAAATTAATGAGAAAAACAAATACAGATATTTGGAAAAAAGTAAGTAATAAGTGAAGATGTAATTAGTGCATCTTCACTTATTACTTACTTTTTTATTTCATAGAAAAAAATCAAAAATTATCTTGACTATATAATAACAAATAACATAAAAAACTTGACATTAAAATTAATGTAATATATATTCTATCTAATCCATTAAGTAGGTGAGAATATAAATGAAAAAAATAAAAAAAGATATTTTACTATTCTTAAGTTTTTTTGTTACAACACTATTTATTCTCTTAATTGCATACAAAACACATTATGCTACAGATTCATATATAATAATGTCAAGAGGATTAAAAGAATATGCTAAAATAATATTAGGAAATGGAAGAATAATTGAGTATATCATACTTATTGCTTTTAGTAATTTAAACATATCTTTTATTAATTTATATAGAATATTTTTAAGTATAACTATATTATTAATAACTACTTCAATTTTTATAACATACAAAACATTTAAAAATGAGAAAGATAATAAATTAAGTAATCTAATATTAATTATATCGATATTTAATATATTTATAACGTTATCTTTATCCGAAATGTTAATATTTATAGAATGTTTAACAATGTCGTTATCGATATTATTATCAATAATTGCAAGTAAAATGTTTTTAAAAAATAAATATGTATATACATTTATTCTATTACTAATCTCTGGATTAAGTTATCAAGCTACAGTAGCTATATTCATACCATATACAATATTGCTTTGTTTAAAAGAAAAAACTGAGGAAATTAAAATAAGCCAAATAGTAAAAAGCTTTATGTTTTATTTTGGAGTTTTAGGATTATGCTATTTAATAATAATTATTATAAAAAATACAGGTGTAACAATAGATAATAGAATAGACTCATTTAATATAGTAAGTAACATTCTATATATTATTAGAAATATAGGTGTTCATGGTATAATAATTATTATATATAATTCTATTATTACATTAATGTTAAAAGATATTAAAAGTAATCATAATATACCAGTAAATATATATATTATATCTTTTGGAGCATTATTAGCCACAATTTTATTAACTTTTGGGAGTAGCTCTATTCTTTCATTCAGAATGATGTTTGCATTATTTGCAATTCCAGGATTAGTAGGAATTTATCTGTATAATAATTCAGATAAATTTTTATCTAAAAGAAAAAAATATATAATTTATATGCAAGTTATAATTTTGATTTTCAATATTCGGTATATTTTTTTGGCATATTAATATAAATATAAAACAAACTGAAATTAGTAATTATATTTCTAAACAAATAAAACAAGTTATATATGATTACGAAAATGCTACAGGTAATACTATAACAAATGTATCCTTTTATTTAGATACAAAAACTGACCAGAATAGTTATGATTTTGCAGCAGCATGGGCACCATACTGTGCTACATGGTCTAGATTAGATTTTTTTAAATTATTGTTAGAAAGCGATGTAATCGAAAAGCCAAAAGATAAACAAATAGATGAGTATTTTTCAGAAAAAGATTGGAAAGAGTTTAATATAGAACAAATAATATTAGATAACAACACATTACATTTCTGCATTTACTAATTAAATAAAAAATAAAGTCAATGTAAAATATAAAATTGATTTTTTCATTGACTTTTTTTCTATAATATGTCTAAAATATTACAATAATATTAAATTTTATGCAAAACTTTACAATGATATAAATATTATGCTAAAATAAAAACAAGGATGATAAACAGTTGAAATAAAGTAAAATTTATGTTATAATTTAAATATATTAGTAGAATTAGGAGGAAATTATGAAAAAAAGTAAATTTATCATATCAATATTTATAACCATATTAATCATAATATTTCCTCTTATAGTAAATGCTTCACAAATTAATCCAGATGATTATAAGTCATCTGGACCTACAGTAGAAGATGTAGAAGATATGTATACATTTGGTGGTAGTATTGCAGGAATTATACAGATAGTTGGAACAGCAGTATCAATAGGAACGATGATAATTATAGGAATAAGATATGTAATATCAAGTGCAGATGAAAAAGCAGAATACAAAGAAAGAATGTTTCCATATTTTATAGGTGCAGTACTATTATTTGGAGCATCTACCATAGTTAATATAGCATACAATATGTTTAGTAGTTAATTTAAAATATAAATACAATAAAAGAGGTGATATTATATGAGTAAAAATATATTTTTTAAATTGTTTATATGTAGTATATTTATAATTATATTATCAAATATATTTTGCTTACCAATATCACATGCAATAGGAAAAATTTTTTCAGATGGACAGGATTTTTTAAGTGAGGGAAAAAAGATAGAACAAACAATAGATGTAGAAGAATTAGAAGACACTTCAAATTATATATATAATATATTACTTTCAATTGCTATAATGGTAGCTATAATAGTAGCAATGATACTCGGGATACAGTTTATGGCAGCAAGTGCAGATGAAAAAGCAAAAGTAAAAGAAGCATTTTTACCATTTGTAGTAGGATGTATAGTAGTATTTGGAGCATTTACAATATGGAAAATAGCTGTTAACGTTGGAAATGATGCAGAAAGTGATATAGCTATACCTTATGAGAAAGCATTTCATGGAAGATGTGTTGGTAGCAAAATTGATAAGGATGGTAGATGTAGCGTTTGTGGACAAATTGTCAAAAAAGAGGAGATTATGTGGGAGAATGATTAAGTATAAAAAAATATTTATTATTTTAATATCTTTTATATTAATACTGTATGCAATGTCAAATATTGTGTTTGGTAGTGGTTTAATAGATGCATTTGATAGCAAAATAAAAACAACAGGAACTGGAGCAACTGATGTACAAAATAAAGCTGGAGAAATAGTAGGAATAATACAAGTAATAGGAACAATAGCATCAGTTGGAACGATGACAATACTTGGAATAAAATATACTTTAGGAAGTGTAGAACAAAAAGCAGAATATAAAAAAACAATGTTTCCATATATTATTGGATCAGTATTAATATTTGCATCAGTAAATTTAACACAAATAATTTACAGTTGGGTAAGTACATGGTAAGAGAGGGGGTATTATAATGAATAAAAAAAATGTAACAAAAATATTTGCAAGTGTATTGATTGTTTTATTTGCTTTGTTATTATTTATGCAGACAATATGTTATGCCACAGGAGATGGCGATTCAAAAACATATCAACCGTATGAATTTACAAACAAGGAATCAGGAGGAACAATAAAAACTAGTCGGAGATGGTATAAGTAATGTAAAAGATATCGGTGGAAATGTAGTAGGGTTGATACGAGTAGTAGGAACAATAGCATCAGTTGCAATGTTAATAGTACTTGGTATAAAATACATGATGGGAAGTGCAGAAGAAAGAGCTGAATACAAAAAAACATTATTTCCATATTTCATTGGAGCAGTATTGATATTTGCAGCAGTAAATTTAGCACAAGTTATTTACAGTTGGGTAAGTACTTGGTAGGCAAGGGAGTGATATAAGTGAATAAAAAGAGTTTAGTAAAAATAATTTCAATTTTATTAGTTATATTATTAAGTGTTTGCACAATATGTTTTGCTGATTTTGAACCAACAGAATTTGGAAAAGAAATAAACACTGATTCTAATGGAGCAAATAATGTAAAAAGTGTTGGTGGAAGAATAGTAGGTTTAATACAAGTAATAGGAACAATAGTATCAGTAGGAATGTTAATAGTACTTGGTATAAAATACATGATGGGAAGTGCAGAAGAAAGAGCCGAATACAAAAAAACATTATTCCCATACTTTATTGGTGCAATACTAATATTTGCTACATCAACTTTAACACAGATGATTTACAGTTGGGCAAGCAATTTGTAATTTAGTTTTTAATGTTTTCTTGGGTAAAACAAGAAATTATAATATAAAAATAATATAAGGAGGAAAAGCCATGAAAAAAAGTATAAAAGTAGTTTCTATAATATTAGCAATACTTACCATAGTATTAGTATCAATACCAGTATTTGCATCATCTGCATCATCTGATTATAGACCAAGTATTGTTAACTATAATACAGAGAATGTTGAAAAGATTGAAGGTGTAGGCAGTAGAATTCTAGGTATTGTTAGAGTAGTAGGAACAATAGTAGCAGTAGCAATGTTAATAGTACTTGGTATAAAATATATGATGGGAAGTGCAGAAGAAAGAGCCGAATACAAAAAAACATTATTCCCATACTTTATTGGTGCAATACTAATATTTGCAGCAACAAACTTAGCAGATATGATTTACTCTTGGGCTGCAGGAATCTAATTAAAAAAGCAAACAAAAAACAAGGATTTTATCCTTGTTTTTTTGCTTTATTTTCTATGAAATTTGAGTATTATTTCATCTTTATATGACAAAAGTGTTACAAATATATTAAAAAAATATATTTTTTTCCATAATATGTTTAAAAAGCAATAAAAATTTGCTATAATTAATATAAGTATAATTAGATGAATTGCACACAAAAAGTTGCACAAAGGAGGAATGTAATTTGGCTACACATAGTATACCAAGAAATGTAAAAGGTGAGCGGGCGAATTTTAGCTATTTTTTCTACAAAAGCATTAATTTATACAGCTGTTGGACGGAGGATTTGGATTAATATTTTATTATTTATTTTCTTTAATAAAATGGACTTATGTAGGAATAGGATTCGCAGTAGGATTTGCAGCAATAGGATTTGCAATAGGAACATTTAAAGTTCCAGAAAGTAATGCTTTTGAAATAACAAGAAAAGCAGGTGGAGCAAATATTGATGAAGCTATTTTACGATTAATAAAATTTAAACAAAAGAAAAAAAGAATTTATTTATATGCTAAGGAGGGAAAGAAATAATGGATTTAATGCAAATATTAACAATTGCCGTAATAGTTTTATTCTTTGCTATCTTAGTTTTAGTATTTATATATTGGCAAATGTCTGTTAAAAGTAAAAAAGATAAACAAGCAAAAGAAGATGCTCAAAAGGGTAAAGATAGTCAAACAAGTGCTTCTAATGGCGGATATACTAAACTTTCAGTATTTGACTTTATGGAATTTGATAAAATAGAAGATAATATGATAGTTCAAAACAATGGAACAAGGTATTTAATGGGTATTGAATGTGAAGGAATAAATTATGACTTAATGTCAGAGGTAGAAAAAACTTCTGTAGAACAAGGTTTTATTCAATTTCTAAATACATTAAGACATCCTATACAAATATACACTCAAACAAGAACAATTAATATTACTTCTAGTATTGAAAACTATAATAGAAAAATAAATGCCATAAAAGATGAATTGGAGAAAAATAAAAATAGATATAATAAAATGTTGCAAACTGGAGGATATGATAGAAGAGATTTAGAAGAAGTAAGAATTGAAATAGCAAGGCAACAAAACTTATATGATTATGGTAAAGACATCGTAGCAAATATTGAAACTATGAGTTTAAATAAAAACGTACTTAGGAAACACTATTATATAATGATTCCATATTATACATCAGAACTTGGAAATAATTTTTTAGATGAAGAAGAAAAAAAGAATATGGTATTTTCTGAATTATATACAAGAGCACAATCAATAACAAGAACATTATTTGCATGTAGTATGAAATGTAGAGTAATGGATTCAGATGATTTAGCACAACTTTTATATGTTGCATACAATAGAGATGAATCAGAAACATATGGAATTGACAAAGCACTTCGTGCAGGATATGAAGACCTTTATTCTACTGCACCTGATGTACTTGATAAAAAAATGGAAGCAATAAATAAAGAAGTAGAAGAAAAAGCAATGCAATTAGCTAGAGAAAAAGTAGATGAGGTAAAATCAGAAAAAGAAAAAATAGTTGAGAAAAAGGAACAAAGCTTTGATGAACTAGTAGAAGAATTAGCTACTTTAATAATTAAAGAAAATAAAAACTATATTGGAAAAGATGTAGCAAAAGAAGCTATAAAAAGAATAAAAAAAGAAGGTACAAAAGAAGAGGAGGTAGAGGATGATGTCAAAGAAGAAAAAAAGACAACAAGAACTAGAAGAACAAGAAAGAATGCGTGAATTGGAGCAAGAAAAAGAACCAGAACTAGAGATACTTAAAAAGAAAACAATAAAAGAATTGATAGCACCATCTGGAATAGATGCATCTAATATAGATCACTTAGAGATAATATCAGATACAACAAGGTATGCAAGAAGTTTCTTTGTATCGAGTCTTCCTCGTATGTGTACTTTTCCAGAGCTATTTAGAGATATGTATTTGTTTGGAGATATAAATACATCAGTATATATTAATCCAATACCAGAAGCAAGATCACAAACTGAATTAAATAGAACAATTAATCAATTAGAAACAGAAAGAATTGTTGCTGCTGATAGAGGAAATATCAATAGAGAAAGTATAATAACACAAAAAAGATTAGAGGCTGAAGAGTTAAGAGATCAGATAGCAGCAGGATTTAACAAATTATATGAAGCAACAATTGTAGCAACATTATTTGCATATAATATGCAAACATTAGATGCATACTCAAAAATGCTTGCAACAGAAATGTCAAAAAATTTAGTAGGTATAAAATCTGCATGGGCAATTCAAGAAGAAGCATTTAAGTCAAATTTACCTTTAATGAAGAATAGTATAAATAAAAGCCATACATTTGACCGTAATTCTATGGCAACAGTATTTCCATTTACAACATCTGAAGTAGGACATTTAACAGGAATACCTTTAGGATACAACAAACAAACAGGAGTACCAATACTATTTGATAATTTTCATCCATCACTTACAAACTATAACATGGTTATATTTGCAAAATCTGGTGCTGGAAAATCTGTTACAATGAAAACACTTATTTCAAGATCATCAGTTTTAATGGGAATAGAAAGTTTAGCATTAGATGCAGAAGGTGAGTATTCTGTTGTTGCAGATGCTTTAGGTGGAATAAATGTAGTACTTCGGACCAACATCAAAAACAATTATAAATATTTTTGATATAGAACCAGAAAGAATAAAAGATGAAATAACAGGAAAAGAAAGATCAGTTTTAAATGTAGAGAATAAAGTAGAGGACGTAACTCAAGCTTTGCTTACAATGGCAAGAGGTAGTACAAGAAGTCAAGAAGTAAATGAGCTTACAAAACAAATCATTGCAGAAACAGTTGCACAAGAATATAGTAGGCTTGGAATTACTAATGACCCAAACAGTTTATATGAAGCATCTGATAGTAATTATAGAAAAGACATGCTATATAAAGCAAAAAAACAAATGCCAACAATAGGATCATGGTATCAAACATTATCTAAAAAAGCAAAAGAAAATACGGATTCAAATTATCAATTTCATTACAGTTATTTAATAAAAGTTATGAGACAATATGTAAGAGAATGTAATGGACAAATGGCATATTTTGATGGACAATCTACATTTGAATTATTAGAAGGTTCACCTTTTATAAACTTAGACATTTCTCAATTAGAAGAAAGATTTGCAAGACCACTTGCTCAGCAAGTTCTACTTTCTTGGATTTGGGAAAAATATGTTAAGAAAAACAGTGAAGATAGAGAAAAGGCTACAAAGAAAAGGGTTTTAGTAGATGAAGCATGGATGTTATTACCTTACCCAGAAGCAGTAGAATTCTTGAATAAAATGGCAAGACGTGCTAGAAAAAGAAATGTATCACTTGCAATTATATCACAAAGATTCCAAGACTTTTATGAAAATCCAGAAGCACAAGCAGTTCTTACATCATCAGATACAAAGTTATTCTTAGCACAAGATAAATCTGAAATAAATTATCTAAAAGAGGTATTTAAATTAAGTGAAGGTGAAGCAGGCTTTTTAGTAACTTGCCTAATTGGTGAAGGATTACTAAAAGTAGGTTCAGATACAGCAATACTTCAAATAACACCAACGAAAAAAGAATTTGAATTTGTTGAAACAAACTTAAATAAATTAGTTAAAAAGAACGAAGGATAGCCAAATGAAAGGATAAGGTAAAGTTTATGAAACTTTTTACAAATAAGGGATTTATTAAAAAAATAATAATAGCAATATTACTAGTAATGTCATTTAACTTTGTATCACCAACAATTTCACAAGCAAGTTTTGGAGGAGCACTATTTGAACCAATATCACAACTTATAGTTGGAGTTTCTGATTCAATAATTATGCTATTACAGTATCTTTTTACTGGTGATGAAAACATTTCATATGGTGGAATAGAGGAAATAGATACAAATTCTTATCATATAAAATATTCGCCTGGAATAATTTTTTCTGGAAAGGTGCCAGGTTTAGATGTTAACTTTATAAATCCTAATTTTACAGATTCTAAAGGAAATGATACATATTATGTAAAAAATGGTGAAGGGGAATGGAATAAAGGGAAAGACTATAATTTAGATGATGAAGAATTAAAAAAAATAGGATTTGATAAAAATAAAGCAACACTAACAACAACTACTACAGGAGGAAACAAGATGTTAGGTGGAGCTTTATACAAGGATGGTGTTGAGAAAGGACATATGATATATACATGGACAGATTCTAAAACCAAAATTCAATACTGTCTTATTAGTACTTATGAAGCTTCGGCAGCAGACGAAGATGACAATGGAGTAGAAAAATTCTTCAAAGATCTTGGACAAGCTACAGATGATCTTCTATTACATCCTTGGTCATATCTTACAAGTCGCCTTCCACAGACACTTGGAGATGCTTGGCAAAGTATATTTGGTGGTGAATGGACGCTATATGAACTTAATGCAACAGAAACTAAAACAGATAAAACAATAGAAAGTTCTGCAAAAGTTCTACAAGATACTGTAGCAACATGGTATAAAGCATTAAGAGCTATAGCTTTAGTGGGATTATTATCAATTCTTGTATATATAGGAATTAGGATACTTATAAGTAGCACAGGACAAGAAAAGGCTAAATATAAAAAGATGATAGTAGATTGGTTAGCAGCAATATGCATATTGTTTATTTTACAATACATAATGGTATTCACCTTAGAATTAGCAGAGAAGTTAACAAATGTTCTGGAGAAAAGTGTTGTAGCCGAAGATGGAACAGATGTAATTATGACTAATTTAAGAAATAAAATAGAGGTTGATGGTTCCGATACTGCTATTTTTGGAGATACTGTCATGTATGCAGTTTTAGTATTCTATACTGCTTTGTTTACAATTCAATATTTAAAAAGATTACTGTATATGGCATTCTTCACAATGATAGCACCATTAATATCACTAACATATCCATTAGACAAAATAAAGGATGGACAAGCACAGGCATTTACGATATGGGTAAGAGAATATGTATTTAATGCTTTGTTGCAGGTTATGCACCTATTGCTGTATTATATGTTTGTAAGTTCTGCAATTGATCTAGCTATATATAACCAGCTTTATGCGATAGCAGCAATTGGTTTTATGACTAAAGCAGAAAAATTCTTTAGAAAAATGTTTGGATTTGATCAAGCAACTTCAGCAGGACAACTTGGGGCAGCTGCTGGTGGAGCATTGATAATGAATGCAATAAATAAAATGGGACAAAGAAGTGGAAAACAAGCAGCAGGAAAAGCAGGTGGTTCTGAAGGTGGTTCAGGAGGAACTTCTACACCAAGATATATTCCAGCACCAGGAGCAGCAACATCAAATGGAGTAACACCAGATGGAGGATCACCAATGCCAGTAGGAGCAACATCAGGTGAAGGAGTACCAGTGCCAGTAGGAGCAACATCAGGTGGAGGAACACCAGTGCCAGTAGGAGCAACATCAGGTGGAGGAACACCAGTACCAGTAGGAGCAACATCAGCTGGAGGAGGATCTACCGTATTTGGACAAACAGTTAATCCAGCATTAAATCCAACATCTTCGAGAATTGGAGGAGTAAGAAATGTTGCAGGAAACATTGTTAATAAGAAAAACCTAAAAAATGGAGTAAAAACATTAGGAAGAATGGCAAGAAAGGTAGGAGTAGGAGCAGCAGGAGTAGCAACACTTGGAACAGTAGGTTTAGCAGCAGGTGTAGCAACAGGAGATCTTGGAAATGCAATTAAATATGCAGGAGCAGGGGCATTTGCAGGATATATGGGAGCTAATAAAATAGGAGATACAGCAACACAATTAGGAAGTTTTGCTAAAAACAATTATAAAGAAGGTAAATGGGGAACAGATGAATTTAATACTCAAAAATCAATAAAAGAATTAAAAAATGATCACGACTTTAATAAAATATGTGAAAATTTTGGATTTGAAAAACAATCAAATAAAGATGCCTTAATAAGAAAATTCCATAGTAATGGAATAACAAAATCAGAAGATATAAAAAAAGCAATGAATATAGGATTAAAAAATGGGGCAAGTGAAGATGAGATTATTGCAGCTGCTAAAATAAATCAAACTTTAACCAAATCATATTGGGGACAACCTAAAAATAGGCAACAATTTATAACTGACCTAAAAAGCAAAGGAGTATCAGACTCTGATGCTAAAAGAGCAGCAACTATGATAGATCACTTAAAAGGAGATTTAAGCTAGGAGATTATTATGAGCAAAGTAGTAAGATGGTATAACAAAAATAGAAAAATGTTTTGGATAGTTATATTAACTATTATAGCAGTAATTACATTAATCCAAGCATTAAACAATTATTATAAAAACAATACAAAAGATGAAAGTAGTAGTACTAATATTAGTACTACTACTTATAATACAAATAATTATTCAATAGTAACACAAGAGGAGATAGATAGTGATGTATCAGATAGATCAGATGACTTAATAAAAGATTTTTTTGATTATTGTAATAGTGGAGAAATTGAAAATGCATATAATTTACTTTCAACAGACTGTAAAGAAGAATTATATTCTACACTTGATGATTTTAAACAAAGATATTATAACGTAGTTTTTACAGAAAAAAGAAGTTATGACTCTACATTGTGGATAACAACCTCGCAGAGGAATACATACAGAGTAGAAATAATGGCTGATTTATTAGCAACAGGACAAAAAGAGTATATGCCAATTGAAGAGTATTATACAATTACATATGAAGATGGAGAATATAAATTAAGTATAAGTAATTATATAGCAAAAGAGAATATTAATGTTTCTAAAACCCAAAACGATGTTACTATAAATATAATATCTAAAAAAATATATAAAGATTATGAAACATATGATATTGAAGTAGAAAACAAAACAGGAACTAACTTAATATTTAATACAAAAGAAAATACTGATTCAATATATATACAAGATGAAAATGAATTAAAATATATAGCATTTTTAAATGAAATACCAAATAGTGAATTAGAAATATCTAATGGAATTACTAAAACTTTAGAAATAAAATTTAATAGAGGATATAAACCAACAATAAATATAGAAAAAATTATGTTTGGAGATATAAATAGTAATGGGCAAAAACAAAGTATAGAAATAGAGTTGTAATAACATATGAACTAAGTGGAGGTGAGCCCCATGAATGAACAAGAAGAGAAAAATAAAAGTGATAGTTTTGCAAAACAGCAGTTAGACAAAGGTAAAGATAAATTAAAAGATAAAGCAAAGAAAAAACAAAAGAAAAAGGTGATAATAGCTTTAATTACTCGTCATCCAGTGTTAGCAATAGCACTTGTAGTAGCAATAGTAACAATTATTCTTTTATGTTGTGCATTATATATAGTAGACAAATGGAAAGAAGAAAATGTTAATAATGCAAAACAAGGAGCAATAGTAGTTGCTTATGCTGATAGCGAATCCACAAATAGTGGAAACTATGGAGATGTGGATGAAACAAAATTAGTATTTATAGGGGATTCATGGATAGAGGGATTAGGTAACCAAAGTTGTACAAAAACAAGTTATGTATATGGAGCGACAGGAAAGAATGCAGATTATTTTAATGGCTTAACAATGAATATTCCAAGTGATGCAAGTGGAATAGTAATAGAATTTGGATTAAATAATCCATCAGGATATGCAACAACTCAAAAATTAGCCGGAGATCTACATAAAAGCCATTCTAATTTGCCAATATTTATATTGAAAACGTCACATGTTGCATCAGGTTTTTCTAGTAATGGAATTAATGCAGCTACAATGAATAGTAACTTAGATAAATATAACCAGGAAATGCAAAAGTGGTGTGAAGAGAAAGATTATGCAACATATTTGGATTCTGCAACAGAAACAATAAATGATAATAATGGAAATGGATTATTAATAGATCCATATAAAGCAGGAAATAGTGGAGCTGGGTTATATCATTTAAGTACAACGGGATATGAGGCATGGTATAAAGATATTATAGAAGCAATAAGAACTAATGGAGGTTCAAATAATACAATAACAGAAAATTCAAATAGTAATTCAGATGCAAATAAAATAGTAATCCAACCAAATAAAAATAAAACTGGATACAAATTATCATATAACGATGATTCTGATAATTTAGAAAAAATAAAGAATAAACTAAGACATGAAACTTCAAGTTCTCCATCAGAATTTAGTGATTTTGAACTTGCAGTATTAGGAGCATTAATGGATTATGGAGCAAACTTAGATTATTATACAGAAGAACAATTACATTGCTTTCCGGCATTTATTAAAGCAGAGGCATGTACACAATATTTAGATTTAAGGCCAAATAGTGAAAAGCTAAAAAATGATGAATATGTACCTGCAAAAATTGATGAACTAGAAGAAAATGAAGTTCCAGGAGTTATACTAGTTCAAAGGACTAATACAAATGGAAATAGTCCAGAGATATTAGAATATAAAGTAGAAGAAGAATTTAATAAATTATTAGAAAAAAACAGTACAGATGCTATGAGTTATTTTACGGTAAATGATAAAGGAGATCTTATTATCGCAAAATGGGAAAAGGAAAATGTAACAGTTAATATAAAAGGAGAAGGTCTACCAGATGATATAAAAACTGAGGTAAATTCTCAAGCAACAAATGGTGATAAGTATACTATTACAACAGAACCAATAGCATATAGTGAATATATAAAAAAGTATACAATGCCTTTTGAATTTTTAAATCAATTATTAGTAATAATAGAAAAACCAGAATTTTGTATGGAACTAGTGAATTATGTTTTAGATAGTAAAATAGTAATAAACATACAAGAAGAAGAAACATTTACAGAAACTGATGAAACAAGAAATTATGTTATACATAATAAAGATGAAAAACGTGTAAATTATGAAGTTAAAGCCTCAGGCCTTGAATATTCAATAGAACAAGGTAATAATTACTTTTTAGAATATGATAAAGATGATAAAAATGAACCTTGTACAAATTACTCATCTGCTGACCCAGTTGTTACTATTCATACAGAATATACAAGTCATTCATATGTATTTGAAATTATAGAAGCAGATACTTGGCTTGCACACTATATAAAAACATATAAGCCACAAGAGAAAAAAATTGAAAAGACTAATAATAGTGCAGATGATCCTGGTGAATATAAAAAAAATGGAGACGATATAAATGGCCAATCAGGTGAAGGTGATAAAGATGCTGAAAAATTTATAGAAACAAAAGCATCAGATTATAAATCAAAATTAGTAAGACCAACAGTAACAGTTAGAGGTTATACAGATGAAGAAGAAAATAATTTTAAAGAAATAATGATAGGAGATATTGAGTTAGGAGCACCAATACCTACAACAGCAACTGGTTTACCATTACAAAATCCATATCAAGAGATTAAAAATGAAGATGGAGATGGAACAGGAAGATATAATTTGCCAGATACAATAATAGTTTCATCAAATAAAATAGCAGCTACAGATACAACAAAAGAAATACCATCAATTCCATATAAATTTAAAAAGGATTTATCTGAAAGTTATTATCAACCACAAGATATAGATATTATTAGATGTAATGTAACAAACCTAAATATAAAAAATTTTCAAAAAATAGAATCCCATATAAAGCAAGAAACAACAGTAACTGAGTATCCATCTGATCCAAATCCAACTACAAAAACTCACATATACGCTACAAAAAGTGGAGAACCAGGTCAAGGGCATGGAGATAAGAATACTGTATATGAAAAATTTTTAGCTGCATATAATAGTAATGTGCATGCTAGAAACCAACTAAATAGTATAGATGACTGGTTATATGAAATGATGGAAGGAAATGAAAACACAGTAGAATTGGTTGATATTGTAAAATATTTACTTTATATGTACGATGGAAAAAATAGAGGAGTAACAGAACTTAAAGATTTTGAGACTATATTTAATCCAGATGATATGACCAAAGCTACTTCTGTTAATTCATTAGATCAATTTATAAGATTTTTACATTCTTGGGAAGGCGGAGGAACTATAAAAAAGAATAAAAAAGGAGAAGATTGCTATGTAGTCCAGTCAGATGGAGGTGGTCGGATCTGCAGTAGGATATGGAGTTGATATAGCAACTCATGGAGCTAAGTTAAGAAAGTTAGGCTATGATACTTCAATAGGATCATTAATTCCAGTAGAACCAGTAGATGAAATTGAGCGAGAAGAAATAGAAGGAACAATGAATTCTGTAAGAAAAAAGACAGCTGGATTGAATCTTACTGAATATCAGATATACGCATTAACAAGTAGATGCTATAACTATGGGGTTGCAGGAGGTTTAGAACAAGCAACAGGTTCTTTTAGGTATCCTTCTAACAAAACATTTGTACAAGCATATAAAGAGTACTATTCTAAAATAAATAATGATGATTACTTTCGGAGATTATACAAAAACTGATTTTAAAAATGGATTATTTACAAATTATATGACATGGTTAAATTATGCTGGAAGTGGAACTCATCCTATTGGATGGGAATATAGAAGAAAATCAGAATGGAGCTTATTCCAGACAGGATATTTTGGATATGATTTAAAACATGGTACAGGTCATGGTATGGACGAATATTATTCAGGAGGAAATGGCTCACAATCAGATTTCTTAGCAGTAGCTAAATCTTGTCATGACTATTTAAAAAATAATAATTTTTACTATGTACAAGGTAATAGCATACCATATCCAAATGGAACTTCATATACTGATTGTAGCGCATATGTAACATGGGTATTATATGAATATGGATATACAGAATTAAAAGGACCTCAAAAATCAACAACATGGTATATGGATAAAAGTGCAATGGAGAAAAAAGGATGGACTGTAAAACCAGCAACTCAGGCAAAAGCAGGAGATATAGTTGTTAATGATTATCATATGGAAATTTATGCAGGAGATGGAAAATTTTATAATGCAGGAAGTACAACAGCCATGAGAGAAGAAATAAGTAATAGTGGAACAGGATATCTAGGAAATTTTACATATGCAATAACTGTAACACCACCTAAATAAACCAGGAGGATATAATGAAAAGTAAAAAAAATATATTAAAAATTATTATGTTATTGATAATAATATGTATACTACTTGTGATATTTATAATATTTAATTATAAAAGAATTAAGGCTAAAAATGAGTACAATAGAAATGAAGATGAGTCAAATATACAAATCAATTATCAATATGATAAAGTTGATAATTCTACACTATTTTATACAGTCTCAGATTGTATTCAAACATATATCGATTATATTTCACTTAATATTGATACTGATAATTATAATGATAAGCAGTTAGAATTAAACATATTTACAGAGCAAGAAAAAAAAGAAGCAATTTATAATATTTTAGATAAAGAGTATATAGAAGAAAATAATATAACTTTGGATAATATATATAGTTTTATACCAAATTTTGATGATAAGACTAAGTTTACTGCAATAAAGATGAATATGTTAGATGGTAATAGAATTCAAAGATTTTGTATATATGGAAGTATAGAGAATAATGAAGGAGATTTAGAATATATTTATTGTATTGTTAATTTAGATTATTATAATATGACATTTAGTATAAAACCTATATTAAATGAAACATATGATGACATTAATAAAATTGAATTAGAAGAAGAAACAGAAGAGATATATGAGAATAATAATAATACTTTCATTTATAATAGAATATCTGAAGAAGATTTAATAAGCAAATATATATATTATTATAAAACAAATGCAGTATTAAACTCTGATATAGCATATAATCTTTTGGATAAAGAATATAGAGAAAAAAGATTTGGAAATATTGAAGAATATAAAACATATGTAGAAAATAATAAAGAAAAAATTTATTCTAGTTTATTAGATAGTTATCAGATTAAGGAAGATGGCGATAATACTAGATATATATGTATAGATCAATATGGAAACTATTATATATTTACTGAAAATGCAGTTATGGATTATACAGTTATACTAGATACTTACACAATAGATTTACCAGAATTTACAGAGAGATATGAAACAGCAACAGAACAGCAAAAGGTAGCATTGAACATAGACAAATTTATGCAAGCTATAAATAACAAAGACTATAAATATGCATATAATTGTTTAGCAGATTCATATAAAAACAACTACTTTAAAACACAAGCAGATTTTGAAAATTATGCAAAAGAAAATTTTTATGCAAGTAGCACTGTAGGGTATTCTGAGTTTGCTGAAGAAGGAGATGTTTATACTTATTCAGTAGTACTTACAGATAATGAAACAGAAGAACAAATGAATAAAACATTTATAATGCAATTAGGAGAAGGAACAGACTTTGTACTATCGTTTAATAGGTAAGGAGGTAAATCATATGGCAGAAAATGATACCATGGAAGGAAAGGATTTAGCAATAAAAGAAAAAAAAGAATTTGAAGAAAGAGTATTAGAAGCAATTGAAGATTTAAAAGAAGGTCAAACTACTACAAGTACAGAAGGATTAGAAGTTACTAATAATAAAGGAAATTATATAATAAAATTAAAGGGAATCCCTTTTGGACTAATAAGCAAAGATGGAAAATTTACATACAATAAAGAAAATTTTAAACAGGTAAAAAATACTTTGGGAGAAGAAGGAATAACATTAGAAGATTTAGGTTTACCTGATATAGAAGAATGGATAGACAAAGAAGAAAAACAAAAGGAAGAAAATCAAAAAGATGAAAAAGATTTATCTGATGATATTGAAGAGAAAGAAGACGAAGAACCTGAAAAAGATGAAAAAACTGAAGATGAAGCTAAAAAAGAAATAGCAAAAAAACATAATGTGAGTCCAAACCAAGTAGTTCATGTTTCAATGGATAGAAGAATAACAGATAATGATAATTTTCAAGGATTAGCAAAATGGTCTAAAAAATATAATGATGTTTATGTAATACCAGGAAAAGATGAATATTCATGGGAAACAATAGGAATTGACAAAGATGGTAAAGAAGAGGTAATTAATAATAGACAGCAAGAAGGTAAAAACCCAAATGTAAAAGTAAAAATAGTAGATGGAAAAGAAATAACAGAAGTTAGACCAATTGCAATGTATGAAATAGATGATAAACAATCATATGCTATTGTTAGGGATAACGCAGGTAAAACTAAGATGCTATACTGTAGACAAGAGGAAGGAAGAGGAAAAGAATATTGGGGCATTGGAGTACCAGAGCAAGATACAAAAAATGTTCGTGAAAAATCAGTAGAAGGTAGAGATTTTATTGACTCTAGAAACAATTCCTCTTATGACTTAAGTAAAAAAGCTGATGAATTAGAAAAAGGAACAGATTTGGAAGAAAGAGGAATTCCGTCTAAAGAAGGAAAAGGAGTTCAAGTAGAGGAAATAGAAGGTACACCAGCACAAAATAGATTGCTTAGAAAAGATGACATAGTGGATGATTTATTAAAAAGAGATGGAATTATAGATAGAGCAAAGGCTATGCCAGGATTTTATGAGAACAAAGCTGAAAAAGTACTAAAATTAATGGAAACCAATGATAAAATTTCATATGAGGAAGCAGTAGAAAGTGTAGAAAAAAGTGATAGAGAACCGGGAGGACGTACTCCAGACGAAAAACCAAATAAAAGAGAACATTAACAAAAAACAAATTTTTCCTTTTTTGGATGGACTAGATTTAGACAAAAAGAGGCAATTATCAATTATGATAGTTGTCTCTTTGTGATTTTTTAAAAATTTAATTTTTTGCTCGGAGCGATTTCTCCACTTTTCTTAAGAAACATTTTGCTCGGAGCGATTTCTCCACTTTCCTTAAGAAACTTTTTGCCCCGAGCCAAATCTCCATTTTGAATAGTATATATTTCTAAAAATAGTAAAAACTATTTTTAGGAGTTGATTTTTATGAAAATTTTAAAACATATAAAAATTAAATTATTAATAGGAATTTTATTATTTTTGGGATTAATAGTAAGTAGCAATAAAAGCACTGCTATGTTACACTATCAAACAGTAGGAACACCTACAGGAATAGTAACTGCAACTAGTCTTAATGTAAGACAAGGTCCAGGAACTAATTTTAAAAGTATTACTCTAGTAAACAAAAATGAATATATAAGAATATTTGCAAAAATAGGAGATTGGTATGTGATACAAACTGATAATAATTATATAGGAGCAGCAAGTAGTAACTATATTAGATTAGTATATCCTAATAGCAATAATAATCAAACTTCATCAGGAAATACATCAAGTGGAAACACTAATACAACAACTTCTGAGTTAACAGCAGATGAACAAGAAGTATTTAATTTAATAAATGCAAAGAGAACTGCAAATGGATTATCTGCATTAAAAATTGATGACGAATTACAAAATGTTGCAAGAATTAAAGCTCAAGATATGGTAGATAATAATTACTTTTCACATACATCACCAATTTATGGATCACCATTTGATATGATAAAGAAGTTCGGAATAAGTTATAGAACAGCAGGAGAAAACATAGCAGGAAATTCTAGTAATAGTGGTGCAGTAAATGCATGGATGAATTCATCAGGGCATAAGGCTAATATCTTGAACAGTAGTTTTAACTATACTGGAATAGGAGTAGTAAAGAGTCCTAAATATGGAAAAGTATATGTACAAATGTTTATGGGAAAATAAAAAAATAATCTTGTGGAGAGTTCACTAAAACGAGCTCTCCATTTTATTATAATTTAGTTTATATAAAACAAATTTTTGCATAAACATATTGACAAAAGGAAAATAATGGAATAAAATTTTAATAATTAAAAATGCATAATTAAAAGGGGTGATATTATGGACCAAGAAAAATTCAATTTAGTAAATAAAGAAGAAGTGTATAAAAAAAGTTACGAGGAACTATTAGATATGGAAAAAGAATTAATGCACAATTCTGAAGCAACAGACCTGGATATAGCATTTGTATCAGCAGTTATTCTAGATAGAGAACTAGAAATGGGAACATTTAAGGGATATACAATTGATGAAGTATTTGGAAGATTATTAGAAGATGTACCATTTTATGAAGGTAAACCTAATAATAAATGAAAAAGCAAACCAAGATTTAATACAAATTAAATGGTATATTGCTCAAGATTCAAAATTTTATGCAAATAAAACAGTTAATGAAATAAATAAAAGAATAGAAAATCTATTACTTTTTCCAGAAATGGGGAAAGTAATAGATAAAGATGAAAATATAAGGCAAATTATTTATAAATCTTATAAAATTCTATATAAACTTGATTCAAAAAATATTTATATCTTACATATAATTTATCATTCTAGAAACATTTTAAATCTTAAATTTTAATTTCAATATTTAATTTCAAAAAATACATTATGCATTTTTAATTATATATATCTTTATGTCATAAGAAAATATCTTTTTAATAAAATTTAACAAGGTGATTTTGTTATGAAAAATATTAAAAAAGTTATATTAATTATAATCTTAAATATATTGTTAATATTACAAACAAATATATTTGCATACGAAATAGAAGAAGAAACTGATTATATTTGGCTACAACAAGAAATAGAAAATGTATCTGCAAATCCAATAAGTGAACCTAATTTAAATTCTAGATATGCAATTGTATTAGATAGAAATTCTAAAGCTATTCTTTTTGCTAAAAATGAAAATCAAAGAGTTCCAATGGCTTCCACTACAAAAATAATGACAGCAATTGTTTTGTTAGAAAACTTGGGGGTAAACAATAACTTAACATTAGATACACAAGTAGAAGTATGTAAAGAAGCAGGAACAATAGGAGGATCAAGATTAGGATTAAAAACAGGAGATAAAATAACAGTAAATAATTTGCTATATGGATTAATGTTATGCTCTGGAAATGATGCTGCAATTCAAATAGCTGTAAGTATTGGTGGAAGTGTAGAAGGTTTTGCAAATCTAATGAACAAAAAGGCACAAGATTTGGGACTAGAAAACACTCATTTTGTAACACCACACGGATTAGATAAGCCAGAACACTATACTACTGCGTATGAACTTGCTCTAATTGCAGATTATGCTTTAAATATTGAAAAAATTTCACAAGTAGTAAATACAAAAACATATACAGTATCTATTAACGGTTATGCAAAAACAATAACAAATACAAACGAACTATTAGGATATTTAAATGGAGTAAATGGGGTGAAAACTGGGTTTACTAATGGAGCAGGTAGATGTTTAGTTACATCGGTAAACAGAAATGGATTTAATATTATAACAGTTGTACTAGGAGCAGATACTAAAAAGTTTAGAACAAAAGATTCAATAAGCCTAATAGAGTATACATACTCTAACTACGAATTAGTAAATTTAGAAGAAATAATAAATGAAAAATTTAATGAGTGGTGTAAAATTAATGAAAGAAGAATAAATGTATATAAAGGGAAAGAGAATAATTTAAAAATAAAATTAGAAAATTATAATCATAAAATTTATCCTATTAAAAAAGATAATATTAAAGATATAAATGTAGAAATTAAAGATATACAAATGAATTTTGAGGCACCAGTATACACTCATACAAAAGTAGCTGACTTAGTTCTTAGTATAGGTAAAGAAAAACTATTTGATATAAAAATATTAACAGATGATAATATAGAAAGAAAGGATATTAAAGATTATATTTTTGAATGTATGGAAATTCTATTTTAGAATGGAATAATAAAATAGAATACAAAAATTAATGTAGTTTTGAAAAATTGAAAAAATTATAAAAAAAGTTGAAACCTTTGATATAAAAAGCTTTTGACAGTTACAAAAATTCCACAAAGTTCTTAAAAATCTGCGAAATTTTAAAATACTTTGGAGCGGACGTCGTAGTTATCTACAACTTTTGGCTCTCTTGACGATTGATACAAATATCAATCAATTTACTAAAGTATATCATATTTAAAATAAAATACAATATAAATTATAAAAAATATTTGAATGTTATGTTTTTTGTCTTTTTCTCTTTATAATAAAAAATTTCCCCTCTGTTCTCACAGAGGGGTAGGATGCAATTCTGCCACCTATTAGTCCCAATCTCGCGCACATGCAACTAATACCATCATCCACAAACCTAAACAAAAGATACTAGAGAGTAATCCCAACCAGAAATATGAAACATTTCTGGGGTAGATACTAATTCCTTTTGGAATTGTGACTGAAACTTCTGATCCGTTTTCGTCTGTTAATGTTTCTCTTAATTTCATAAGAACATTTGTCTTTTCGAGAGAAGTTGCATCTTCAGAAAGATTTTCGAGTTCAGAATATGATTCGGTCATATTTTTGTACCAGTATCCTATATCGTTGCTAGGTTGATGAAGGAATATTGATACAACACCTTCTGTCAAGTTGTTTTCCTCTGCATAAGAAATAGCTTTTGAGAGCTCTTTCTTTGCAGTTTCAACAGTATTAGCGTCGGCTGCTCTCTTAATGTATTGGGTGCAGTTCATATCAAACTGTACACCTTCTACAATCCGCACAGTCGACCATGCACCAAATACTATTGTTGCCATAATAGCGAACACCATAAAAATTTTTGCTACATCTCCCATTTTGTTAACCTCCAATATAAATTTTTTTAGGGACATATACAGTATGTATACATATTTATTATACTATATTCTACATAATATGTCAAACATGCTACGCTGAGTTTCAAAATGAAGTCCGACACTTTTTAAAAAATTAAATATTTGTAAGTTATATCTGGATTTTAATACTCTCACTTTTGGTTGTCAATAATTTTATACTAACCTTTAATTATTACTGTTAAATCAAAAAATACTTCTAATGCTGTACGCCATCCTAGACATTTTCTAGGTCTATTATTTATTAATTCTGCCACTCTATCTACATCTTCTTATGTAATTGTTGTCTTTGCCATTCCAAAAGTACATATCTCCAAGTTCAATTATAATTTGGCAAGCAATATCATTCTGTGATTCACATACTTTTTTGAAATAATCAGCTATTTTCCTATCTTCACGAGTTTGTTTGCTATTATATTTTAATCTTGCTTTTTCAAATTCATCTATATACATTTGCTTAACATCATTTACAATATCATCAGTTCCATAAATTGTTCTAATAAGTTCCTTATGATTATGGTAATCTCTTAAATTGTGTTTATTAACATCTGATAAATCTTTTAGGTTTTGAATTGCATTATTAGCTAGCGAAGTAGTTCCCGATAAATTTTCTTTTGCTACTTTCTTTGCTAATTTACTTTTATTCTTATCACTCCCCAAGTGAAAAAATAGGCTAATTCTTGTTCCAATAAAAACACCTCCTTGAAACTGCTTCGAAGCACAGGACTTTGACCTTGTCATAAGTCCTAACCCCCTATATGTTATGACGTACCATCATAACATGGGGCTCTGCGAGGCAATAAAAATACTTTTTGTAAAAGAAAAAATCAACCAGATTAATTCTGATTGATTTTATATCTCATTTATTCAACTAAAAGTTCGAACAAAAACGTTGCTGGAGGCGTTGGGCGGATTCGAACCGCCGAATCAGAGTTTTGCAGACTCGTGCCTTACCACTTGGCTACAACGCCATATGTTTTATTATATGCCAATAAATATTGGATAATGAATAATATAAAAGTTTATTTTTAATAAATTTTTGGAGCGGGAAACGGGGCTCAAACCCGCGACCTATGCCTTGGCAAGGCATCGCTCTATCAACTGAGCTATTCCCGCAAAAATAAAAGCATAACTATGATAACAAAATTAATTAAAAAAGTCAATAGAAAGAAAACTAATTTTATAAGGCTTAAAATATTTAAAAATCTTAAACCTTTTGTTTAAATATTGCTTTTGTTTCGCTAGTTAAATGTAGATTTTTTGCCATAAATTTAACATTTCTATTAAAATTTTACATAATCAGTTGAAAATATTAAAAAAATGCTGTATAATTAATATGTATGAGTACAATTATACAAAATTAGAAACTATTACTATATTTTATATTAATTAAGAAAAGCTTACGGATATTAGTAATTTGAGTCATTTTTTAAAAAAATGTTAAATATTATATTAAAATGTCATAAAAATGTCATATATGAAAAATTTAAAAATTCAGGTCGAAAAAAACTATTTCCGTAGTTACTTACAACTCACTTTTAATAATAAAAAAATCCTTATGAAATATAGTATTGATTTAATTTTTAAAAAATATATAATATATACAAGCACAAAAATAAGCGATAAAGGATGGTAAATATGAAAAAGATTAAAATTTTATTAATTGCATTAATATTAATTTTAGGAGGAGTATTTTTCAGTAATACATATGCAGCAGAAAACACAAGAAATTTAGGAGCTAAATTAGAAAGACCATTTACAAGTTCAAAATATCAGTATACTGTTCCAGATAATCTTAAATATACAATTGTTAAAATATATGATAATACTGATAAAGTAGGTGAAGAATTAGCATATACTAAAGCTCTATATTGTTTAAGAGGAGGAAAAGGATTTGGAGCAAATATTCAAGAGGACGGAACAGATATTGCTACTAACCCAATAGAATACACAGAATTAGGAGAAATGCATACAAATGCAAAAGAAGTAATAGAAAAATATAAAGAGTTGTATGATGTAGATCTTAATAGAGAAGAAACTATCAATCAAAAAAAAGTAAATATTTATAATGCAATACTATGGATTTTGGATGAATCATATTTACCTACAGACAGAACAAATGATAATGTTAAAATATATGATGAAGTAGAATACAAAAAAGATTTATTAGATAAAGCAGGAGTACCATATACGCAACAATCAGACATTACTAAAGATGATATTGAAGTAATACAACAATTAGCAATTTGGTATTTTGCAAACTATGATGAGCAAACAGCTAAAACAAAGCCAACAGTATCACAAGCAACAAAATTCCCAGCACAATTTTTAAGTATAAATGAGAAGAATAATATTGATTCGAGAAGAGAAGAAAACCTAAATAGATTATATCAATATTTAATATATGGTGCTATTGATAATGCTGCTTCATATACAATAGATTCATCAACAGAAGCAAGAACAAAAGTAATTGAAAAGAATGAATTTGATAAAACTTCACCTTTAACAATGCAATATATAGAGATTTCAAACAGACTTGGAAATAAAAATGAAAGTTATTATAAAATAGGACCTATTAAATTTAAAAGTGATGTAAATGATAGAGCAGGAGAAAAAACAGTAGATACATCAAATGTTGTATTGTATGATTCAAAAGGAAATGCCATTGACAAATTATTTGAAATACCAGAAGAAGATGAAGATACCCACGAGATAAAATCGAAGGGATATCATACTATTTATGAATTTATAGATGAAAGTGAACAACCAGTTACAAAATTAAAAAAAGGAACAAATTATTATATAAAATTCAAACAAGCATTTGAAAAAGGTTCTGATATTATACCATATATAAATGAAGATGAACAATATGATGTTTCAAAAGTTACAGTTAAGGTGGTTTCTTCATATACATTATCAACAGCTAAATTTTTATATAAAGGAAATACGGATCAAGCAGTAGTAGAAATAGAAAAAGAAAAGAAATCTGAAAGTGATGAATTAACAACAGAAATATTTGATTTATCTTTAAGAAAATTTATAACATCAATAACACGTAATGGAACAAATATAGATGTAGCAGATAGAACACCAAAAATTGATTTAAGTAAATTAAATACAATAGATAGTAGAACAAGCAAAAAAATAACAACAGCGACATATATACATCCTAAAAATGCTTTGTTAGTAGAAACGGGAGATAAAGTAGTATATACAATAAGAATATATAATGAAGGAGAAATAGATGGAACAGCAACACAAATAACAGATTACTTACCAGAAGGATTAGAACTTGTAGAAAAATCAGACAGTACTATAAATACTACGTATAATTGGACAGCATCAGAAGATGGAAAAACAATTACAACAGATTACTTAAAATCTAAAAAAATAAAAGCATATGATTTAAACAAAAAAACAGGAACAGATGAAGAAAAATGGCAAAAAGCATCAGTTGGAGATAGTGGATTATACTATGCAGATGTTCAAGTGGAATGTAAAGTTGTTGCAGAATTAGCTGAAGAAGACCAAGAACTAAGAAATATAGCAGCAATAACAGCAGATGATGGAGAAGATAGAGATTCAGTTCCAGGAGATCCAGGAAGGAATGATTATAATCCACCATCAGACAATAGTTCATATAAAGAAGATGATGATGATTATGAAGATTTAGTATTAAAAACTAAAGAATTTGATTTAAGCCTTCGTAAATTCATAACAAAAGTAGAAAGAGTAAATAAAAAGACTTCTGAAAAAGAAGAATTACCTATGACTTCTAGAGAGCCTGTAATAGAGATAAAAGCTTTAAAAGATGGAACATCTGATACAGCAAGATACATACATCCAAAAGATAAATTAAGCTTAAAAAGAGGAGATATAATTTACTATACAATAAGAGTATATAATGAAGGTGAATTAGCTGGTTATGCAAAAGAAGTAAAAGATTACCTTCCAGAAGGTTTAGAATTAACCAATGATGAAGCAAACAAAATATGGACAGCAGAGGGAAACACATTAACTACAAAAACTTTAGAAGAAAAAGAATTATTAGGTTATGATAGAAGCAAAACAGAAGCATCAGAAGGATGGCAAAAGGCATCAGATGATAATACAGGATTATACTATTATGATTTACCAGTTGTATGTAAAATAAAAGATGATGTTCAAGATGGAGCAACATTGACAAACATAGCAGAAATATCAATTGATGAATCAAAACCAACAGATATAGATGATAGAGATTCTCAACCAAAAAACTTCCCAGATGCTGATAAAAACAATAACTATGAGGGAAATGGAAATGATAATGGATATTTCCCAGGAAAACAAGATGATGATGATTTTGAAAGAGTAACAGTTGAACCTGATGAAGTATTTGACTTATCTTTAAGAAAATTCATAACATCTATAAAACGTGGTGGAAACGAAGTAGAAATTGGAGATAGAACACCAAAAATTGATACAACAACATTAATAAATGGTACATTTGATAGAAATGGAAATAAAGAATATACAGCAACATATGAACACTCTAAGGAACCACTAGTTGTAAAAAAAGGAGATATAATTACATATACATTAAGAGTATACAACGAAGGCGAAAAAGATGGATACGCATCTGAAATTACAGATTATATTCCAGAAGGATTAGCTTTAATATTAAACTATAATACAAACTTTAATAATGGATGGAGATTACCAACAAATTTAGATAATAATAAAATATTGAAATTAGTTGGAGAAGATGGATTCTATAAAACAGAAGAAGATGTAAAAAATCTTAAATTAGATGATTTTTCAGACACAACAAGTCTAAGTGATGTTCAATTAGTAACAGGAGAAGTAAATATAACAACAACTCAATTAGATAATCAGTTATTAAAAGCATTTGATAAAGATAAAACAGAGGCAGAAGATGGATGGCAAAAAGCAGACACAGGTGATGGAGGACTATACTATAAAGATGTTCAAGTATCATGTTTAGTAATTGCAGAAAATACATATAAAGATACAATAACAAATGTTGCAGAAATATCAGAAGATAAGGATAAAGACGGAAAAGATGTAACAGATAGAGACTCTGTACCAAATGACAAAAAAGATCCATACACAACTTGGCAGGAAGATGATGATGATTATGAGCCAGTAGTATTAAAATATTTTGATTTAGCACTTCGTAAATTCATAACAGGTGTTGAAACAAATGGAAAAACAGAAAATGTAACATCAAGAATACCAAATCCAAAAATTGGAGAAGATGGAAACATAGTATATGAACATGGCAAAGATCCAGTATCAGTTGCAAATAATGATATAGTAATATACACATTAAGAGTATATAATGAAGGAACACTTGCAGGATATGCAGAGGAAATAACTGATGATATTCCAGAAGGATTAATCTATTTACCAGATCATGATGTTAATAAGCAATATGAATGGAAAATGTTTGATAAAGATGGAAAGGTAACAAGCAACTTAGAAGAAGCAGTAACAATAAAAACAGAATATTTATCAGAAGCAAAAGAAAAATCAGAAAACAGAGACAACTTAATAAATCCATTTGATAGCAGTAAAGCAATAAGCACAGAAAAACCATTAAATCCAGATTATAGAGATGTAAAAATAGCATTTAGGGTAATTGAACCTAATACATCAGATAGAATACTAGTAAATAGTGCACAAATATCAAAAGATAGTGATGATGATGAAGATTCAGATCCAGGAAAATGGAATGAAGGAGAAGATGATCAAGATAGAGAGTATGTCTATGTAAAATACTTTGATTTGAGTTTATTAAAATGGGTAACAAAAACGATAGTAACAGTAGATGGAAAAACAACTACAACAGAAACAGGATTTAAACCAAATACAGGTAAAACAGAAACAGGAGGAATAAGAGAAAATGATGAAAATGAACCTGTTGCAAAAGTAGAACTAGACAGAAAAAAATTAAATAAGACCACAGTAAAATTTGTATATAAAATAAGAGTAACAAACGAAGGAGAAATTGCAGGATATGCAACAGAAATAACTGACTTTATTCCACAAGGATTAGAATTTAAAGCAGAAGATAATAAAAAATATGGATGGGTAAAAGAAGGAGATAAAAAAGTAACAACAAGAGCATTAGAAACAGTATTATTACAGCCAGGAGAAAGTGCAGAAGTAGAAATTACATTTACATGGAAAAAAGATAAAAACAACTTAGGATTAAAAACAAATATAGCAGAAATAACAGAAGACTATAATGAATACAACTCAAAAGATATAGACTCAACTACAAATAATAAAAAAGATCCATATGAAAAAGAACAAGAAGACGACGATGACTTTGCACTAGTAATATTATCTTTAAAAACAGGTAAAGGAATGTCTTATACAATACTAATAACAGCAATAGTAACATTACTAGCAGGAGGAATATACTTAATAAAGAAATATGTATTAAGATTTTAATAAAACAAAAAAAGATAGAAGATTAGAAGAATAAAATTCTTCTAATCTTTTTTAACAAGGAATTTTCTTAAATTTATTTACAAATACAAAAATATTATGTTATAATTCTATTTAGAAAAAAAGGGAGAATAATATGAATCAAATACTATTAACAAATAATCAAAACAATAACAAAAAAAACAATAAATATAATGGAAATAATTCAAAAGATATGAAGAGAATCATTATATTTTTTAGTATTGCGATATTAGTTTTTGCTATACTAATAATAGGTGTATATGCATATAAAATATCTAAAAATAAAAATAAAGAAGAACAACCTATTGGAAAGCCTGAATTATCATTAGAAGAAACAGAAAATGAAGTAAAAATAATAGCTAAATCAGAAATAGGAATAAACAAAATAATATATACATGGAATGATGATGAACCTAAAGAAGTAGAAATGAATGGTAGAACAGACCATGAAGAATCAATAGAAGTACCAGAAGGAGAAAACAGCTTAAAAGTAAAAGTTATTGATCAAAATGGTGAGGAAATTGAAACTAGTAAAGACTTCTACAGAGAAGAAGATAAAGAAAAACCAAAAATAGAAACAGATGAAACTATAGGAAATGGAAAAGTAAAAATTACAGCTACTGATGAAAATAATACATTAAAATATATAACATACAAATGGAATGATGAGCAAGAAACTACAATTGAAGCTGAAGATGAAAGTCAAACTTTGATAGAGACAACAATTGATGTTAAAAGAGGAAAAAATACACTTAAAATAACAGCAGTTAATGGATTAGCTAAAGAAGCAACAGTAGAAAAAATATTTAATGGAGTAAACAATCCAGTATTTGAAGTTACAAGGGATAAAAATAAATTATACATGAAAATAACACATGACATGGGATTCAAAAAAATAGAATTTACTGTAAATGGACAAGAATATGTATATGATGAGAATTTTTCGGGATATAACCCAGAACAAAAAGAAATATCATATAAGTTTGACTTAAAAACAGGAGAAAATACAGTAATTATACATGCTATTAGTACAGAAGATACAGAAGATACATATAGAGGAAAATGTAATTATACGGCAGAATAAATAAAATACTAATGATAGGAGAATTAAATGTTTCAAGAAATATATATTATTGATTGTGAAAATGATTTAGTAATGATGCTAAGAGAAAAATTTAAAAAAGAAAAAACATTCAGATTTAAAAACATAAATCCAACAAATTTAGATGTTGCTCTTAAAAACATACCAGATTTAATTATAGTTAATGAACAATCAATTAATACAGATGTGATTGATATATGTAAAAAAATTAGAGAGAATGAAGATAATAGCATTACTCCTGTCTTAGTTGTTTCATCAAAGAATGATGAAGAACATAAAATATCAATTATGAAAAATAGCATTGAATATATAATTTCAGCAAACGCAAGTGATGAATATATATATTATGTAATAAAAAATGTAACTAGATTGATGTCTGTAAACAGAACAGTTAGCCCACTTACTGCACTCCCAGGTAATGTACAAATACAAACCGAATTAAAGAAAAGACTATTAAGAAAAGAGACATTTCAAGTATTATATCTAGATTTAGATAATTTTAAAGCATTTAATGATGTATATGGATTTATAAAAGGAGATGAAATAATAAAATTAACTGCAAGGATAATTACTAAAAACATACACACATTAGAAGATTCGGATGTTTTTGTAGGACATATTGGTGGTGATGATTTTGTTGCGATAGTAGATGAAAACGTTAATCACGATACAGTTTGTCAAAATATAATTGCTGAATTTGATAAAGAAGTATTAAAATATTTTAATGATATTGATATAGAAAGAGGATATATTGAAGTTTCTAACAGAAAAGGTATTATCGAAGAATTTCCACTTACTTCAATATCAATAGGAGTTGTGGTAGCAGATAAAAAGAGATTTTCTAATATACTAGAGATAAGTGAAGTTGGAGCACAAGTTAAACACTTAGCAAAAACTACGATGGGAAGTTCATATGCTATAGATAGAAGGGAATTACATTAAATAATAATAAGAATAAAATAAAAAACACTTCATATAAATACAATATGAGGTGTTTTTATGATTATATTGGATAGAAAGAAAATATTGTTTACTATAGGAATAATAACGATGTTTATATTTACATATATGATAACTGGTTATAATGTAAGCAATAGCAACAAAAATGATAATATTGATGTAGAAACTGTGCAAACTGTAGCACTTCCAGTAGATAATAAAGTTATAATATTAGATGCACGGTCATGGAATTCCTGATGAGGGAGCAGAAAGTAGCACGCGGCACAACAGAAGCAGAAAGCAACTTAAAAATAGCATTAAAAGTACAAAACCTATTAGAACAGTCTGGAGCAACAGTAATACTTACGAGATCTGATGAAAATGCAATATATGATATAGATAGTAAAACACTAAAGCAAAAAAAAATATCAGACATCCATAATAGAGTTAAAATTGGAAACGAATCTAGTGGAGATATATTTGTATCAATACACTTAAATAAAATACCACAGCAACAATACTGGGGATGGCAAACATTTTACAAAGGAGAAAGTGAAGAAGGACAAAAACTTGCAACTTCAATACAGAACAGTTTAAATGAATCAATTCAGAAAGACAATACAAGAGTACCAATGAAAATAGATAATATATATATTGTAAAACATGTAGAAATACCTACTACAATTGTAGAATGTGGATTCTTATCAAATCCAGAAGAAGAACAATTACTATTAACAGATGACTATCAAAATAAATTAGCATGGGGAATATATACAGGAATAATGGATTATTTTTATCAAAATTGAAAAGGAGCAAATCCTTTTCTTTTTTCTTTTTTTGGACGGACTAGATTTAGCCTTTTTTAATTTCCAAAGAATTTTATATCAAATTTTGTCGTAAAGTTTAAGTTGAAAATATATGAAATTTATTTTAAAATAATTATAGTATTTAATCTAAAATTTTTATTCAAATTAATTTTTAATCTAAATTTTAACGTCTTAAATCTCGAGAGATATGGAGGTAAAAAATGAATAGAAAAGCAAGATGTAGCTATGAAAATGGCTTTTTTCATGTTATGGTCCAAGGGATAAATAAAAAATATATATTTGAAAAAAGCATTAATAAAGAAGAATATTTATCATTATTATTGAAGTATAAAGAAAAATTTAAAATAACATTATTGGCGTATTGTATTATGGACAATCATGCTCATTTATTGATATATACGGATAAAATTTATGAAATGTCAAGATATATGAGAATAGTAAACTCGATATTTGCTAAAGACTATAACAGAGCTACCGACAGAGTAGGATATGTTTTTAGAGACAGGTTTAATAGTCAATATATAGACAATAAAGACTATCTCTTAAAATGTTTGAAATATATACACATGAATCCTGTTAAAGCAAATATAGTTGAGAAACCAGAAGAATATAATTATTCTACATATAATAATTTTTTAAAAAGAGATGGAATTATAAATGATGATGTAATCAATAAAATTTTTGGTGATAAAAATAATTATCTTGAAAGATTTATAAATATTTCTAATGAAGAGATAGAAGTAATGGATATAGATAGAGAACAAGAAAATCTTATGGTAGCAGTCAGGAATTATATAGAGAATAATAAGATTAGTTTAGAAACTATAAAGAAAGATAAAAAGATGTTAAAAGATTTTTGTAACTACTTAATTATTGAAAAACAATATAAACAGATACAAATTGCAGATTTATTAAATTGTGATGTTAAAAAAATTTATTATATCATTAAAAAAATAAAAGAGACTAAATCTAGCCCGTCCAAAAAAAGAAAAAGGTAGAAAAGTGGTTTTGAATGTGCTAAAATAACAAAAGACTAAATTTAGTCCGTCCAAAAAAAGAAAAAAGGAGAGGTTATGAAAGATTATATAAGAGTTATTGGTGGAGGATTAGCGGGATGTGAAGCTGCTTACCAAATTGCTAAGAGGGGAATTAAAGTCAAGTTGTATGAAATGAAACCAAGTGTATTTTCTCCTGCACATTCTAATAGTAATTTGGCAGAGATTGTTTGTAGTAATTCTTTTAAATCTAATTCTGTTACAAATGCCTGTGGCTTATTAAAAGAAGAATTAAGAAGATTAGATTCTTTATTAATAAAGTGTGCTGATAGAACTGCAGTACCTGCAGGACAAGCATTAGCTGTTGATAGAGAAAAATTTTCAGAATTAGTAACAAATGAAATTGAAAAATTAGAGAATATTGAAATTATAAGAGAAGAATTCTTTAAAGATATTAAAGATGATTGTATTACTATCATTGCAACAGGACCATTAACATCAAAAAAAATGGAAAAGCAGATACTTAAAATTACTGGTGAGGATAAGTTATATTTTTATGATGCGGCTGCCCCAATTGTAGAAAAAAATAGCATTAATATGAATATTGGATTTTATGGTGATAGGTATGGAAAAGAAGGAGATAGTAGCTATATAAATTTACCGTTTACTAAAGAAGAATATCAGAAGTTTTATAATGAATTAATTAATGCTGAGGTAGTAAATTTGCATAATTTTGAAAAAAAAGAGATATTTGAAGGCTGCATGCCAATAGAAGTAATGGCTAAAAGAGGAGAAGATACCATTAGGTTTGGACCATTAAAACCAGTAGGATTTACTGATCCAAGAACTAATAATATGCCTTATGCAATTGTTCAATTAAGACAAGATAATGAATCAGGTACATTGTATAATTTGGTAGGCTTTCAAACAAATTTAAAATTTGGAGAGCAAAAAAGAGTATTTTCAATGATACCAGGATTAGAAAAAGCTGAATTTGTAAAATATGGTGTAATGCACAGAAATACATATATTAATTCACCAATACTATTAAACAGTACATTTAATCTAAAAAACAATCCTAGTATATTCTTTGCAGGGCAAATTACAGGTGTAGAAGGATATGTTGAATCTATAGCATCTGGATTATCTGCTGGAATAAATGCTACTAGAATTTACAAAAGAGATAATTTAGAGATTTTTCCAGATGAAACAGTAATTCGGAGCATTATCAAAATATATATCTTCACCTAATAAAAGATTTCAACCGATGAATGCTAATTTTGGAATACTACCTTCTTTAGAAGAAAAGATAAAAGATAAACAAGAAAGATACAAAAAACAAGCAGAAAGAAGCTTAGAAAATATTACCAAAATGTTACAAATATATTAATTTTTTATTAATTTACATAAAAGTATTGAAAAATTTGTAAAATTATGTTAAAATAGATATAGAATCTCTTGTAAAGGAAGGAAAATATATATGAGTAAATGGGAAGATAAATATGAAAAATATAAAAATGGTGGTATTGATCAAATAATTGAAGACTTAAAAAAGAATGGTTTAGAGTCAGAAAGTATTAATAAAAAAGAATTGAAAGTAGGTTCAAAAGATGTAACGACAGACATGAGTTCAAAGGGTATAGTAACAAAAAAAGAAAAGGAAGAATACAAAAAGTTAACTAAAATAAAAGACAAAATGCCACAAATTGAAAATGTTGTTGAATATAGAAATAGACTTAAAAATGATTTAAAGCAAATGAAAGAAGAGATGGGAATAAGAGAAAATTTAGAGAAAGCTACTAAGGAAAAAGAAGATTTGGAAAAGAAAATAGCAGGATATCAAGATAGATATGAGAAAATTAGTAAAGAATTGAAAAATAATAAGTTAGAAGCTGATAAAAGAAAAAAACTAGAATCTGAAAAATCAGAGATTGCAGAAAAAATGCCTAAAGCACAAGAAAAAATGGAAGCACAGGAGGATATTTTATTAAAAAGTTTAGGAGAAAAGAGAGAATTAGCTAAATTATCAAAAGAAGAGATTGATAAAAAAATGTTTGAAACACAAAATAAAATAAGTAAGTGTAATTTAGTTGCAGGGAATTTATTAAATGGATTAAACTGGGAACAAATAGATATAAAATTAGATAATTGGAAAGATAGAAAATTAACATCAAAAGATGGTAAATTAGACAAAGACATAGAAGACTTTAAAATAAGAAGACAAGAAAAAGTAGATAAATTTGCATTAGATAGAGATAAAATGGCTGACATAATACAAATGTCTGAAGAAAATTATTATGATAAAGATTTAATAGAATATAACAAACCAGAACTTACATTTGCTGATAGACATCCAAGACTTGCGAAAATAGGGAATTTCTTTAAAAATATGAAAGATAAATTTTTTAATAGGGAAGAAAAAGGCTCTAAAGATGTTAAAGAAAAAGGCTCTAAAGATGTTAAAGAAAAAGAGCTTGGAGATATTAAAGAAAAAAATGATGAAGAACCTAAAAATAATGAAAAAGGAAAGTCATTTAAAGATGAAATAAAAATAATTGCACAAGTTGGATATAAAGAAGCGAAAAATAAAGAATTGAGAACTAGATATGAGGCCATGAGAGAAGAAAACAGAAAACTTGAGGAAGAAAAGTTTGGAAAAGAATATGCTGATATGTCTAGAACTACAGATGATGGAAGTAGATAATAATTATTATAAAGTATTAATAAGACTCATATAGAAATATATGGGTCTTATTAATTTGAATAATACTGTATGGAAACTATTTTTTTTATAAAGATTTAAAAAACTTTAAAAAAACTATTGCATTTTAGTAATTTATCATATAAAATATGGTCAAAGTGGAAGAAAGTGGAGGAAAGTGGAATAAAAATCCTCTATATAGAAAAGAGGTGTTATCATTGTTAATAGGCGAATATGAACATTCAATTGACGCAAAAGGCAGACTTATAATGCCAGCAAAACTAAAAGAAGATATAGGTGAAAGATTTGTTATAACACAAGGTTTAGATGGATGTTTGTTTGTATATTCGCAAAACGAATGGAAGAACTTCGAAGAAAAGTTAAGAACATTTCCACTTACAAATAAAGATGCAAGAGCATTAAAAAGATTCTTTTTAGCAAGAGCAACAGAATGTGAAATAGATAAACAAGGAAGATTTTTAATAACTAGCAATTTAAGAGAATTTGCAGGGCTTGAAAAAGAAGTAATAATTATTGGCGTTTTAGATAAGATAGAAATTTGGAGTAAAGATAAATGGCTTAAATATAGTGAAGAAGAAAATTTAGCAGCTGATGAAATTGCAGAAAGAATGGAAAACTTAGGTATATAACTTGCAAAAGTTTATATAAAACACAAAAGATGTAAAGTAGTACACAAAAGATAAGTTAAAATTACAAAAGATAAAACATACTAAGGTTTACAAAAGATAAAGATTTACAAAATTTTAAATTTTACAAATGAAAAGGTTATAATTTACGAAAGTAAAATTATATAAACACAAAAGATAAAAAGTTAAGAGAACAAATGAATTAATAGTTTTTAAGAGGGGCTACAAAACATACAAAAGAAAAAGTAGGCAGGTTTTGCCTGCCTAAGTAAAACACAAAAGATAATAATAAAACAAGCTAGGAGTGACAGTTGGTAGATATTTTATGCCAACTGTTTGTACTTATTAGAAATCGGAAGTTAGATTTTAGAGGTAAAAAGATGACAGATAAAATCTTTAATCATATACCAGTTTTACTAAATGAATGTATTAATAACTTAAATATAAAGCCAAATGGCATTTATATAGATGGTACAATACGGAGGAGCTGGACACAGCTATAATATAGCAAAAAGATTATCTAAAAATGGTTTACTAATAGGAATAGACAGGGACAAAGAAGCTCTAGAAGTAGCTAAAAAAAGATTAAAAGAATTTCAAAATATAAAATATATTCATGATAATCACGATAATATAAAAAAGGTAATAGAAAAATTAAATATAGATAAAGTTGATGGCATTTTATTAGATCTAGGAGTTTCATCATATCAGATAGATGAAGAAACAAGGGGATTTACATATATGAAAGATGGACCGTTAGATATGAGAATGGACAAAACTCAGGATTTAACTGCTGAGTATATAGTAAATAACTATAAAGAGGAAGAATTAGCAAGAATTATATATGAATATGGTGAAGAAAAATTCTCTCGAAGAATTGCAAAAAACATTTATGAATATAGAAAAAAAGAAAAGATAACAACTACAACAAAATTAGTAGAAATTATACAAAAAAGCATACCAAAATCACATAATGATAAACAGGGACATCCAGCAAAAAGAACGTTTCAAGCAATTAGAATAGAAGTGAATAATGAAATAAAACCACTACATGATACAGTAATAAATTCAATAGAAGCACTTAATAGTAAAGGAAGGCTTTGTATAATAACATTTCATTCATTAGAGGATAGAGCAGTAAAACAAGCCTATATTGAGGCAACTGGAAAATGTACATGTCCACCAGGATTGCCATATTGTGTATGTGGACAAAAAAATTTAGGAAAAATAATTACAAGAAAACCAATTTTACCAAGTGATGAAGAAACGAAAAACAACTCAAGAAGTAAAAGTGCGAAATTAAGAGTATTTGAAAAGAGTTAATATTAAAGAGTGAAAAATGCAAAATTCACTCTGTGAATTTTGAAGGAGGTGTATATAATTGCCAAGAAATTTTAATAAATATCAATACGAAACAAGTCCAAGAAAACTTGAACCTGAATATACACCTATTAAAAATCCATACAAAACAAAAAAGACTACTGCAAGAAAAACTAAAAAAACTAGTAATAATAAAAGAGCAAAACAATTAAAAAAGCAGCAAAATCAAGCAGTAAAATATTTGCTTATAGGGTTTGCAATAGTTTTTGGGATTTGTTATAGAAATTCACAAATAGATGAAAATTTTGCAAAAGTACAAGATTTAAAACAAGAAGTTGCAGATGTGGAAAAGCAAAATGCACAATTAGAAATCTCTATAGAAAATGGATTGAATTTAAACAATTTAGAACAAGAAGCAAAGGAAAAATTAGGAATGCAAAAATTAAATTCAAAACAAACAATATACATTACACTTCCAAAAAGTGATTATATAGAACCAGCAGCCGAAGATGTAATAATTGAAGATAAGGAAGCCGGAATAAAAGGTATAATAAATACAATTGCGAATATATTTAAATAAGATTAGTATTAATAAATACTAATCTTATTTTATGGAGTAAATAAATTTGAATATTTACACTCACAAATTCTATTTGGAGGTATTACGTGAAATCTACAAGTATTAGTAGAAAGAAAAGATTAAGAAACATCTTATTTATTTGTTTTACAATTTGTACATTATTAATTATAAGGGTGGGGATTATACAATTTGTTCAAGGTTCAGAATTACAAGCAATGGCATATAGTCAGCAAACATTGAATAGAAAAATAAATCCTAAAAGAGGAACAATATATGATAGTACAGGCAAAAATATACTTGCTGTAAGTGCAAGTGTGGAAACTGTATCAGTTACTCCAAGTAATATAAAAAAAGAAGATAAGGAAAAAGTTGCAAGAGCAATGTCAGAGATATTTGATTTAGAGTATGAAACCGTTCTAAAAAAAGTAAGTAAAAATAGCTCAATTGAAACTATTGTAAAAAAGGTAGAAAAAGAACAAACAAATAAATTAAGAGAATGGATGAATGAAAATAATATTATTTCAGGTATAAATATAGATGAAGATACTAAAAGATATTATCCATATGCAACACTTGCATCAAATGTTATTGGATTCACAGGAAGTGATAATCAGGGATTAGAAGGAATAGAAAGCAGATATGATGATATATTAAAAGGGACCACAGGTAAAATATTAAAAATAACAGATGCGAAGGGTACAGATTTAGGAAATGAGGGAGAAGACTATATTGCAGCAGTTGATGGTGATGATATAGTTTTATCAATAGATATGACTATACAATCAATTGCAGAAAAATATTTAGAACAAGCATGTATTGATAATGTTTGTACAGATGGTGGAAACATATTAATTGCAAATCCAAAAACAGGGGATATTTTAGCAATGGCAGGATATCCAAATTATGATTTGAACAATCCATATAAAATAAATAAAGACGACTTAGATTTTATATGGGATACATTATCATCTAAAGATAAATCAGAAGCACTTCAACAGATGTGGAGAAATAAATCAATATCAGATACATATGAACCAGGATCTACATTTAAGCTACTTACATCTTCAGCAGCATTAGAAGAGGGAATAACAGATACTGATAATTCAGGTGAATTTTCTTGTACTGGTTCAATAAATATTGCAGGAACAAGGATTAAATGTTGGAGACACTATAGACCACATGGATCTCAAAGTTTAAGGCAAGCATTAATGAACTCATGTAATCCTGTATTTATTGGACTCCGGACAAAAAATAGGTGTAGAAAAATATTATGATTATTTAGAAAAATTCGGATTGTTATCAAAAACTGGTATTGATTTACCAGGCGAAGCTGGAAGTATCTTTTTAAAAGAAGATAAAGTAGGACCAGTTGAACTTGCCACAATATCATTTGGGCAGAGATTTGAAATAACACCAATACAAATGCTTACAGTAGTTTCAACAATTGCAAATAATGGTAGAAAATTCACACCAAGGCTTGTAAAAGCGACAATAGATAGTCAAACAGGCAAGAGAAATGATATAGAAGTAAAAGAAGGGGAGCAAGTAATATCAGAAGAAACTTCTAAAAAGGTACTTAGTATGATGGAATCAGTAGTATCAGAAGGAACAGGAAAAAATGCACAAGTTAAAGGGTATTCAATAGGAGGAAAAACAGGAACATCAGAAGATGGAGTAAATACTAATAAATATGTTACATCATTTGTAGGAGTCGCAGATATTGCAGATCCTGAAGTTGTAATAATAATTATATTATATAATCCAACAGGAGAGGGAGGACACCAAGGAGGTGAGTGGTGTATTTATACACCACTCATATAAAACTATGCTAAGACTTATATAAAGAATAAGGTAATAAATAATCAAGTTAAAGAGAAAGTAATTAAGTTTGCTTTCTCTTTTAAAATATACAAAAGTTTTATCTCTCAGAAACTGAAAGTAAATTAGAAATTTATTTCTAAATAGTATTACAGGTGTAAAAACATCAAGTGGGCAAATGTTAGACAGTAAAAAATGTTACTAATTTGATTTTCAAAGACCTTATTAATTTAGAAGGACAATTTGTAATAAAATTTTTTTGAAAGAATAAAATTGAATAATAAAATTTTTATAAGGAGAAAATGTATTGAGAAATCATAATAGAGAAATAGAAAGTTTATCAATAGCAGAAGGTCTATACCAATTTAAAAAAGGTAATGTGTGTGTAGAAATGGTATATTCCAAAAATAATAAAAGTTTTAATGAATGTATGTTAAATATTTTAAGACAAAAGATAGGAAAGTAAAATTGTTTCGTGATTTTGCATTTCTTAAACTAAAACAGATAAATCTTAGTAGTTTCAGTAAAATAGACTGATATATTTGTGAGAAACACGTTATACCATATGTAGAATGGAGGGGCAAACTAATTGGCTGGAAGAAAATCAAAATATTCTTCGGAAAATTTAAATACAAGTAAAGTAAAAATTTGGTATGTAGCTGAATATATAAGACTATCACAAGAAGATGGTAGCATGCGGAGAAGATAAGCAAGAAAGTAACAGTATAACAAGCCAAAAAGCATTATTAAATGAATTTGTTGAGGAACATGATGATTTGATTGTTTATGATACTTATATAGATGATGGCTATACAGGAACAGATTTTGATAGACCTGGGTTTCAGAGACTACTAGAAGATATGAGAAAAGGAAATATAGATTGTGTTTTAGTAAAAGACCTGTCAAGACTTGGTAGAAATTACATAGAAGTTGGAAATTATATAGAGCAAATATTTCCATTATTTAATATAAGATTTATTGCGATAAATGATAATGTAGATAGCTTTAAAGATCCTACAAGTACAAATACAATTTTAGTACCATTTAAGAATTTAATTAATGATGAATATGCAAGAGATACATCTATTAAGATTAAATCAGCATTAAATGGAAGAAAAAAGAGACGGAGAATTTGTAGGAGCATTTCCAGCTTATGGATATATAAAAAGTAATAAAGATAATCATAAGTTAATAATTGATAAAGAGTCGGCCGAAATTGTAAAAAAAATTTTTGAATGGAAAGTATATGAAGGAATTGGGAATATGACAATATGTCATAGACTAAATGATATGGGAATTTTAAATCCAACAGGATATAGAAAAATAAAGCTAAATCAAAATTATAATAATGCTAAAATAAAGCAAGGAGATTATTCTTGGTGCCCTTCTACAGTTAGAAATATTTTAAAAAATGATATCTATATAGGAAATATTACACAAGGGAGAAGAAGAGTAAAAAGTTATAAAATTCATAAAGTAGAACAAGTGCCAGAAGAAGAATGGATTACAGTAGAGAATATGCATGAAGCGATTATAGATAAAGAATTGTTTGAAAAAGCACAGGGAATAAGGAGAGTTGATACTAGAGTACAAAATAATGGGGAATTAAGTATATGGGCAGGTGTCTTGAAATGTGCAGATTGTAGGCGTGCAATGCATAAAAAATATTGCAAAAACAAAAATGGGAAGTTATATGGATATTATATATGTGGTACATATAGAAAAAAATCAAATAAATTATGTACAAAACATACTATAAAAGTAGAAGAATTAGAAGAATCAGTATTACAAGCAGTTAGACTACATATAAAATTGTTGATTGATACTGAAAAATTATTACAGCAAATTAACAAATTTAGTAGTAGAAAATTAATAAATGAAAACATACAATATATAAAGCAGGAAAAAGAAAAAGAGATAAAAAAACTAAGTAATTTAAAAAGATGTTTATACGAAGATTGGAAAAATGAATATATAACAAAAGAAGAGTATATTGAATATAAGCAAAAATATGAAAAAGATATTGTAAAAACAAAAGAAATTATTGCAAGTTTAGATAATCAAAAAGAAAAGCAAGAAGAAATTATAAATGGAAACAGTAAGTGGATAGAAAATTTTAAGATACATAAAAATATAACTAAATTAGACAGAAATATTATTATAGAGTTAATAGATTACATAGAGGTTCACGAAAATAAAAAAATAACAATCCATTTTAAGTTTATGGATGAACTAAATAAAATTCTAAGTTAATTATATAAAAAACAAGGAAATAAATTAAAAGGAATGTAGTGTTACAATTGATGTGAAACAAAATAATAAAAATTGAATAAGTGATTTAAATCATATATAATTGAGTTGC
>CANQIC010000009.1 GCA_947623865.1 uncultured Clostridia bacterium
GAGAAGTAAACGTACTAAGGAAAGATGTAAATGAACTAAAAGGAGAAGTAAACGTACTAAGGAAAGATGTAAATGAATTAAAAGGAGAAGTAAACGTATTAAAGGAAGATGTAAGTGAATTAAAAGATAATGTAGACAACTTAAATGAAGAAGTGAATGTACTAAAAGAATCCTATAATAGCTTACAAGAAAAATTAGATATAATGAGTGGTTCAATAGTAATAATAGAAGACAAAGTTAATAAAGAGTTACCTTTATTATATGAAATTTATTCTTTAAATTATAGCTTTCAAAAAGAAAATGAAGCTAAAATTAATTCTTTGGACAAAGAAAATTTTAACAATTCAAATAGAATATCAAATTTAGAAATAGTAACAGAAAAACATTCTAAACAATTAAAAAAATTGATATCTTAATCCATTTCAAACTTAAAGAAGAGGTTTAAATATGTAATTATAGTATATGATTGCATATTTAAGCCTCTTCTTTGTCTGATAGATAAAAAAATAAATGAGTTTACATTTGCGCTTTTTTAGTATATATTATATTGAGTAATATTTAATAAAGAGGTTTTTATGAAAAGTTTTAATGAATTAAGAAATGAATATAAAGAATTCATATATAGAAGTTATAATATATCAGAAAATAAAAATAAAATAAAAATAGAATATTGTTTTGAGATACCAAACCTATCTATTTTTACACCTACTATTGAAATAGAAAAAAGAAACATAAATTTTAAAAGCATAAATAATGATTTTATAAAAAATATAGTTTTTAATATAGGTATGATAGAATTAATTAGCTATTGGAAATGTGTATGTCCTAAAAAAGTAATTATTGAATGTGGCACACTAAACAAAGAACAAATAGCTTGGTTTAAAAAGCTATATTATTATGGACTTCGGAGAGTATAGATATATAAATGGTATAGAGATTTCTATAGATGATATGTTAGAAATAATAGTAAACACAAAAGAGGAATACAATTTGGATATTCCTGATTCTGATGATTATGATTTGAATGGAACACTAATTCCAATAGGTGGAGGAAAGGATTCTTGTGTTACAGCAGAATTGTTAAGTAAAGATAAAGATGATAATTTATGCTTAATAATTGGAGGAAAAGAACCATCAGTAAAATCTGCTGAAATAGCAGGTTATAAAGATAAAATTATATATGTAAAGAGAACTATAGATGAAAACTTACTTAAACTAAATAAACAAGGATTTTTAAATGGTCATACTCCTTTTTCTGGATTACTTGCGTTTTTATCATATTTAGTAGCATATTTAAGCAGTAAAAAATATATTGCACTTTCAAATGAGTCAAGTGCAAATGAAAGCAATGTAGAAGGTAAAAAAATAAATCATCAATATTCAAAAAGCTTTGAATTTGAACAAGATTTTAGAGAATATGCAGATAAATACTTAAAAGCAGATGTTTACTATTTTAGTATGTTAAGACCACTTAATGAACTGCAAATAGCAATGCTTTTCGCAAAAAATGAAGAGTATCATAAAATATTTAGAAGTTGTAATGTAGGAAGTAAATCTATTCCTTGGAAATGGTGTGGAAATTGTCCAAAATGTTTATTTGTATATATAATTTTAAGTCCGTTTCTATACAAAAATGAATTAATAGAAATATTTAAAGAAGATTTATATGAGAAGGAAGGCTTACTAGATACATTTATTGAATTGTGTGGATATGGAAAAACAAAGCCATTTGAATGTGTTGGTACATATGAAGAAGTAAATTTCGCAATATCAAAAACAATACAAAATTTAATAGAAAACAATGTTAAATTACCATATTTATTAAAATATTATAATGAAAATTATTCGTTGACAAATACTAAAGTAGATATAACTAAACAATATAATGAAGAAAATAATTTACCAAAGCAATTTGATGAAATATTAAGAAAGGCGATATTTAATGGTTAAAGATATAATTAGTTTTTTAAAAAATAAAAAAATAGCAATATTAGGTTTTGGAATAGAAGGAAAATCAACATATAATTTTATAAGAAAATATCTACCTGAACAACAAGTAGATATTTTAGTTAAATGTAGTGGCAATCAGGTGTCATCAGATGCAGATTTTATTAGAGTTCAAAAAGATAAATTTACAAAGTTTATAGAAGGAGAGAATTATCTAGATAATTTAGAAAAATATGATATTATAATGAAATCACCAGGTATATCATTTAAAAATATAGATATATCAAAATTCAAAGAAAAAATATCTTCACAATTAGAACTATTTTTAGAATATACAAAGTCTTTTACAATTGGTATAACTGGAACAAAGGGAAAGAGTACTACAAGTTCATTGATATATGAAATGCTAAAAAATCAAAATAAAGAAGTAGAGTTACTTGGAAATATAGGAATACCAATATTTGATGAAATTGAAAAGGTACAAGAAAACACAATTACTGTTTTAGAAATATCTTCACATGCTCTTCAATATATAAAAAAATCTACTAATATTTCAATTTTACTAAATCTTTATGAAGAACATCTAGATTATTATAAATCGTTTGAAGAATATCGAGATGCTAAATTTAATATATTTAAATTTCAAAATAAAAAAGATGTAGCAATATTTAATTTAGAAAACGAACAAATAAAAAAGAAAAACTATCCATATAAAAAATCAGATTATGGCATTACAATAAATAATGTTAATAACAATATAACCCAAAATACTATATATGCTAAAGATGGATATATATATTATAATGATAAAAAAATATATAATATAAGTGATTCAAGAAAATTAAAAGGGAATCACAATTTAAATGATATTATGTTTGTACTTGCTGTAAGTAACATATTAAATCTTAATTTAAATAAAACAGTTAAAACAATAAATGAATTTAATACATTAGAGCATAGATTGGAGTATGTTGGAAAATTTGGGGATGTTGATTACTATAATGATTCAATAGCAACAATTCCAGAGGCAACAATTGAATCTATAAAAGCGTTAGAAAATGTAAACACTCTAATAGTAGGAGGAAATGATAGAGGAGTAAATCAAGAAAACTTAATAGAATTTTTAAGAAGAAGTAAAATAGAAAACATTATATGCTTACCAAAAACAGGACAATATGTATATAATAGATTGAATGAAACTAATAAAAAAGTGATGAAAACAGAAAATATCAAAGAAGCTGTAAGACTTGCAAAAAAGATTACAAAGAAAAACACAATATGCTTACTTTCACCAGCAGCATCAAGTTATGGATATTTTAAAAATTTTAAAGAACGTGGAAATATGTTTAAAGAATATGTAAAAACAATAAATAATTAAACAAAATGGGAGGCTGTCCCATTTTGTTTAATTATTTGTAGAAAATTTTTGCTTAGTTTGATCAATTTTTTGCTGTTCTGCAGTTTCTGTTTTATACCAACCTTTTTCAGACATCAGATTATATATTTTATTTTGAATATTTAATGATTCATTTAAAGCTTCTTTAAAAGCACAGTGTACTTCAGCAGTTGTAGACTCAATTGAACCATGTAAATATAAATCACAAACACCTTTAATGACTAATAATTCTTTTTCCATTATATCTTTATCTTCCATAAAAACCTCCCTTCGAGCAATTAAAATTGCTCTAATAAATATTATATAAAAACCTCTTAAAAAATTGCGAGGATGAAAGAGGTTTTTATTTGCCGATTTGAGTTTGCGAGTAGAACGAGCAAATCTCAAAGGCATTAGCAATTGTAGCTTTAATGTGAAAAAGTATTTTTCACATTATCCTCTTTAAAGTAAATTTAGAAATTTATTAAACAAGTCTGTATGTTTTTGCTCTAATTCTTTTAAATAATTTGCAAGATTTTGATCTTGTAGCTGTGAAGAAGCATTTTTACTACATTTTTGCATAAATTGTTCATGGCCTAGTGCATCTTCAACATATAAAAGTTCTTTATTTGTCATAAAAACCTCCCTTCGAGCTATTAAAAAACCCTAATTAATTTATTAAAAACCTCTATAATATAAATTGCGAGAAAGAAAGAGGTTTTTATTTGCCAATTTAAGGTTGCAAGTAAAAACAAGCAAATTTCAAAGGCATTAGCGATTACAGCTATTAATATGAAGAATTTATTTTTCATATTAACAACCACCTATAGATAATATTTCCAAAAAAGCAAGAAATATGCAGTGATTTTACAAAGAAAATTGATTATTATATTTTTTTCTTACAAAATAAATTTCTAACTAAATCTATAAAAATTCAAAGATAAAATAAAAAAATCTATAGACTATATATATAATCTATAGATTTTTACATTTTTATTATTTACTTAAGAAAGTTTTTTCAACATAAAGTTTGTTTGCAAAAGATTGAACAACATTTTTTAATATATATCTTTCCTCTGTCATTTCTTCATCATAAATAAAGTCTGTTTTATTAAAGGTAGCATCAATAGATTTTTCTATTACAATACAAAATTTATTATATGATACTTCGATACCAGAAGTTTCTAAGGCAAGTTTAATTAATAAATTTATATCATTAATACTATAAACTTGTTTTAGTATGCATATTACTATTAATCTTGCTATATGGTTTCTATTATATTTTTTGTTGACTGGTGGTTTTAAAACACCATTTTTAACATAGTTATTAATCATTGTTTTAGTTATAACTTTGTCTTTCTTTTTGTCTTTTAAAGGGACTAAGTTCTTTAAGTAATCTTCTAAAAGCGTAACTACTTGGTCTAAATATAAATCTATATTAGGAAGTTCACTCCACCTAGGAATATGAAAATCTAAAACATCAGTATCCATTTTTACCTCCCATAATTATATTAATATTAAATATTAATATAATTTTAACATTTTTAAAGAATATAGTCAACTCATTGACATATTATTTATAATGTGTTAATCTAGTATTCGATACTAGATTAGTAAGGAGGAACTAATGAAAACATATAATAAAATTTATGAATCAAAAATATTTAAAAATATAAGGGAAGTAATTGATAATTCAGCAGAATTATATGCAAATAACAATGCATTTATAATTAAAGAAAAAGAAGGAAAAAATATAAATTATAAAAATATAACATATAAAGAATTAAAAAAACAAATTAACTACTTAGGAACGGAATTAATAAAATTAGGATTAAAAAATAAAAGAGTAGCAATTATAGCTAAAAACAGATATGAGTGGGCTCTTACATATATAACAGTATTAAATGGAGTTGGAATAACAGTTCCATTAGATAAGGGATTAAAAGAAGAAGAAATAATATCATGCTTAGTAAGAAGTAAATCTGATTGCATAGTATTTGAAAAAGAGTATTTAGAAATAATGAAAAAAGCAAAAGAAGACAAAAACATTAAATTAAAAGAATATATATGCATGGATGACATTGAAGAAGAAGGTATAAAAAAATTAAGTGATATATTAAAAAATGGAAAAGAACTATTAGAACAAGGCAATAAAGAATACTTAGATGCAGTGATTGATGAAGAAAAGATGTCAACAATAATATTTACATCTGGAACAACATCAATGTCAAAAGCTGTAATGTTGTCTCATAAAAATATTGCATCTAATATTACAGATTTAAATTATGTAGAAAAGATGTATTCTAACGATGTAAATATTGCTTTTTTACCTTTTCACCATACATTTGGTTCTACAGGACTTTTATGGGTTTTAAGTAATGGGGCAACAAATGTATTTTGTGATGGATTAAGACATGTACAAAAAAATTTAAAAGAATATAAAGTAAGTGTATTTATTGGTGTTCCATTATTATTAGAATCTATGTATAAAAAAATAATGGCAGAAATTGAAAAACAGGGGAAAACAAAAATAGTAAAAATAGGAGTAAAAATAAGCAAATTTTTACTTAAATTTGGTATAGATATAAGAAGAAAATTATTTAAGGAAATTATAGATAATTTAGGAGGATGCTTAAGATTCGTAGTAAGTGGTGCTTCAGCAATTGATAGAAAAGTAGCAGAAGGATTTAATAATTTTGGAATATTAACAGTACAAGGATATGGTTTAACAGAAACATCACCTGTACTTTCAGCTGAGAATATAAAAACAATAAAGTATGGCTCAGTTGGTATACCAATTCTAAGTGTAGACATAAAAATAGACAATCCAAATGAAGAAGGAATAGGAGAAATAATTGCAAAAGGACCAAATGTAATGCTTGGATATTATGAAAATGAAGAAGCTACAAATGAAGTATTAAAAAATGGGTGGTTCCACACAGGAGATTTAGGATATATCGATAAAGATGGCTTTATATTTATAACAGGAAGAAAGAAAAATGTTATTGTATTAAAAAATGGAAAAAATATTTTTCCAGAAGAATTAGAAAGTTTAATTACAACACTTCCTTATGTTGATGAAAACATGGTATTTGGAAAACCTAAAGGCGATGATTTATTATTATCAGTAAAAATTGTATATAATGAAGAATATGTAAAGGAGAAATATCCAGAAATTTCTGAAAAAGAATTAAAAGAAATTATTTGGAATGATATCAAGAATATTAATAAAAAATTACCTGACTATAAGCATATAAAAAATTTAATAATAACAAATGAACCAATGATTAAAACAACTACATCAAAAATTAAAAGATTTGAAGAAGAAAAAAGACTTTAATATATTGAAAATAATTTAATATCGTAATAAAATACATATATATTAATATATATGTATTTTATTATTTTGGAGGAAATAAAATGAACTATAAAGAAAGTGTTAATTTTATAAAAGATAGAATAGGAGATAAAGTTATTGACACAGCAATTGTTCTAGGGTCAGGATTAGGAGTTTTAAAAGATGACATAAAAAACAAAATAATTATAAATTATAAAGATATACCAGATTTTCCTGTATCTACTGTAGAAGGACATGTAGGAGAGTTAATAATAGGGGAGATATCAGGAAAAACAATAATTGCGATGAATCGGAAGATTTCATTATTACGAAGGTTATGATATAAAGCAAACTGTATTTCCAATAAGAGTATTTTCTTTATTAGGAATAAAAAATATAATACTTACAAATGCAGCAGGAGGAATAAATTTAAACTATAAACCTGGTGATTTCATGGTAATAAACGACCATTTAAGTTTCTTTGCAGAATCTGTACTAAGGGGAAAAAATGAAGATGAGTTTGGAGTGCGTTTTCCAGACATGTCAGAAGTTTATGATAAAGAAGAAATAAGAAAGATGAAAACAATAATAGAAAAACATACTGGAATAGCAAGAGAAGGAGTATATGCATATATGAAAGGACCTTGCTATGAAACACCAGCAGAAATAAGAGCACTTAGAATTTTAGGGGCAGATTCTGTTGGTATGTCAACAGTTCCAGAAGCAATAGTTGCAAAACACTCAGGAATGAAAGTTATTGCAATTTCTTGCATTACAAATATGGCAGCAGGAGTAACTGATAATAAATTATCACATGAAGAAGTAAAAGAAACAGCAGATAGAGTAAAAGGTCAATTTAAAGAAATTATAAAAGAATATTTAATTAAATAACATATAAAATATATATAGTAAAAGAAGGAATATAAATGTTAAATACAAATACTGTTGTAGAATTAGATAACTATTTAAAAAAGAATCCAAACTACTTGAATAAAGATGAAAAGCAAAAGTTAATGAAGCAATTTAGAGATTATATTATAGATCCAAAGCCTATGATAGAAGATCCATTATTAGAGTTTTTTGTGTATATAGGTGAAATTTCATTGAAGGAAGAAAAATTTTTAAACTATATTGTACAAAAATATCCTGTAAGTGAATTTCCAAGAATACTTGAAGTTGCTACAGGAAAAGTTTGTAGTTTAGCACAGAGATTAAGCAAATGTGGATATAGAGTTACTGCAATAGATCCTGATATTAGAATTCCTCAAAGTGATCCAAGAGTAAAGAGAATAAAATTGTTAAAAAGAAAGTTCACTCCAGATTTTAGAGTAGATCAATATGATGTTATTGTTGGATATAATGCATGCCCTGTAGCAGGAGCATTATTAAGAAAAACAAATGTTCCAACTGTGTTTACGATATGTGGTGGGCCACAAAGTGATGGGAGATTAGATATAGGGAAAAATGTATCATCTAAAAAGGAATTTATGGAAGAATTAGAGAAAAGAAATGGAAATATTCAATTAATAAATGGATTAACAATTGTAGATAACTCAAGAATATTAGAAATTAATAAGACAGAACATGAACGGAAGATAGATTAATATATAGTAAATTTTATTGAAATTAAAAACACTTCGTTTTTCATATATAATCATAATCCACAAAATAAAGCATAAACATATTGTAGGAGGATTATATATGTTTTTTGTATACAATAAAGACAAAATAATATCAGTTGCAATTGCTTTAAGTACAGTTTTAGTATTGTTTCTACTTGCTGCAACCTTCAAACAAAATTCTTTAAATAATACTGTAGAAACTTCTGCAAGTGCATCTAAATTGTTACCAGTATATAGTGTAGATACAGAAGAAAATAAAATCGCATTAACAATAAACTGTGCGTGGAATGCAGATGATATTGATTTAATATTAGAAACACTTTCTAACAATGAAGTGAAAGCTACTTTTTTTATGGTAGGAAATTGGGTGAATAAATTTCCAGATGCAGTAAAAAAGATAAATGAAAGTGGAAATGAAATAGCGAATCATTCAGAATCACATGCACATGTAAATAACTTAAATTATGAAAAAAATGTGGAAGAAATTACAAAGTGCTCAGATAGAATAAAAGCTATGATAGGAAGTCCAACAACATTATATAGAGGACCATATGGAGAATATAACGATACTGTAGTAAAAGCTGCAAATGATTCAAATCATATAATGGTGCAGTGGTCGATAGATACATTAGATTATAATGGACTTTCAGAGGAACAGATGTGGGAAAGAATAGAGCCAAAACTTGAAAAAGGTAGCATTATTCTAATGCATAATGGGACAGAAAATACAGCACTTAGTTTAGATATGATTATAAAAAATATAAAAGAAAAAGGATACCAGCCAGTAACAGTATCAGAACTAATATATAAAGAAAATTATACTATTGATAATAATGGAGTACAGCACAAAAATTAAATAATAAAAGATAGCAAAAAGGAAACATACATCTTTTTTGCTATTATTTTATTCATAAAAAATATGTACAAGCATATATATTAGTATAAATTGTACAAAGGAGAGATATATATGTGGCATACTATGCAATTAGGTGAAATCTTAAGAAAATTAAAAAGCGATTTAAATACTGGATTGAGAGAAGAACAAGTTAAAAAGATAAGAGAAAAGGTAGGAGAAAATAAATTAGTAGAAGATAAAAAAGAAGGATTATTTATAAAATTCATAAAGCAATTTAATGATTTTATGATAATTATTTTAATTGCAGCAGCAGTATTATCGGCAATTATGGCATATATAGAAGGTACAAGTGATTATTTAGATTCAATAATAATACTATTTATAGTAATTTTAAATGCTATTATGGGTGTGGTACAAGAGGCAAAAGCTGAAAAGTCATTAGAAGCATTAAAAAAGATGTCAGCACCAACTGCTAAAGTTAAAAGGGATGGCGTTATAAAGATAATTCCAAGTACAGAAATAGTTCCAGGAGATTATATAATTATTGAAACAGGTTCATATATTCCGGCTGATAGTAGACTTGTAAAATCATATAATTTAAAAGTGGAGGAATCTGCTTTAACAGGAGAGACAGTTCCAGTTTTAAAAGATGAAAAAGCTAGTCTAAAAGAAAACATACCTATAGGAGATATGGTAAACATGGTATGGGGAGCAACAATTGCTGTATCAGGACATGCTGAAGGAATTGTTACAGATATAGGTATGAATACAAAAGTAGGTAAAATAGCAAGCTTAATAGTATCAGATGAATCACCAGAAACTCCACTTCAAAAAAAGCTACGGAGAAGTTCGGAAAAAAGTTAGGATTAGCTGCTCTTTTAATATGTTTCTTAATATTTATAATAGGTATATTTAAAAAAATACCTGCAAATCAAATGTTTATGACTTCTGTAGGACTTGCAGTTGCAGCAATTCCAGAAGGATTGCCAGCAATTGTAACAATACTTTTATCAATAGGTGTAACAAAAATGGCAAAAAGAAATAGCATTATAAGAAAGCTTCCAGCAGTAGAGACTTTAGGGAGTTCATCAGTTATATGCTCAGATAAGACTGGAACATTAACCCAGAATAAAATGAAGGTAGTAAAAACAGAAGGTGTATATGACAATATAAATAATAAGGATAAAAATTTTTTATTAAAAATTGCTTCAATGTGTACAGATTGCAATATTGCATATAAAAATAAAGAACCATTTGCAGAAGGGGAACCAACAGAAGTTGCAATAGTAAATGCTGCCATTTCTCACGGACAAAATAAAGATGAAATATATAGAGAAGAAAAAAGAATTAGTGACATACCATTCGATTCAGAAAGAAAACTCATGACAACAATACATAAGATAGGAAATAAATATAGATTGATAACAAAAGGAGCACCAGATGTTTTAATAAATAGATGTATAAGAGTATATGTTAATGGAAAAAATGAGCAGTTAACAAGTATCAACAGATTAAATATATTAAGCAAAAATGAAAATATGGCAAAAGATGCATTAAGGGTAATAGCTGTAGCATATCGTGATTTAGAAAAACTTCCAGATAAAATAGATAATAGAATAGAGAACGATTTAACATTTGTAGGATTGCTTGGTATGATTGATCCTCCAAGAGAAGGAGTGAAAGAAGCAGTAAGCACGTGCAATAGAGCAGGAATAAAAACAGTAATGATTACAGGTGATCATATAATTACAGCAAAAGCAATTGCTAAAAATTTAGGAATTTTGAAATTGGGAGATATTGCAATTACAGGAGAAGAATTAGATAAAATCTCACAAAAAGAATTAGAAAAAAATATAATGGACTATTCTGTGTTTGCAAGGGTATCACCAGAGCATAAGGTGAGAATAGTAAAAGCATTTCAAAACAAACGGAAATATTGTAGCAATGACAGGGGACCGGAGTAAATGATGCTCCAGCGTTAAAAAATGCAGACATCGGTGTATCAATGGGAAAACGGTGGTACAGATGTTGCAAAAAATGCATCTGATATGATTTTGGCAGATGATAACTTTGTAACAATAATAGAAGCAGTAAAAACAGGAAGACATATTTATGAAAATATAAAAAAAGCAATACACTTTTTAATATCGACAAATGTGGGAGAAATAGTTGCAATATTTTTAGGATTATTACTAGGATTAGATACTCCACTTTTAGCAATGCAATTATTATGGATTAATTTAATAACAGATTCGTTTCCTGCAATAGCATTGGGATTAGAACCTGCAGATAAAAATATAATGAATAAAAAACCAAATGATTCAAAGAAAGGATTATTTTCAGATGGATTGTGGAGTAAAATATTTGTAGAAGGTACAATGATAGGAGTGCTTACATTATTTGCTTTTAGTTTAGGATATAATTTTTATGGATTAGAAGTAGGAAGAACAATGGCATTTATATCACTTGGTATGTTAGAATTAATTCATAGCTTCAATATTAGAACTGAAGAGTCAATATTTAAAGTAGGTATATTTAAAAATGTTTATTTAACTCTTGCAGTTATATTAGGAATAATACTCCAAATATCTGTTGTTTTAATTCCACAAATAGCAAAGATTTTTGATGTTGTTCTATTAAATAAAGAGCAATGGTTATATACGATTATAATATCAATACTACCAATTTTTATAATTGAAGGACAAAAAATGCTAAATAGAGTAAAATTTGGAAAAATTATTTATAAAATACAAAGTAATTAATAAAAATGAAAGATACAGATTATTTCTAATCTGTATCTTTTAACAATAAAATTTAGTATAATTATAGCAAAATTTATAAAAAAATGCTAATTTGAAACACATAATATATAAAGTTACTTTATAAAACTTGCAAAATTTAGATATATTATGTATAATGTATTCGTATTATTTGACTTTTGTTACAATAATATTATATATATATTACAATTATATTATTTCTATTGACATATTGAAAAAATGAAATAAAATATATGTATCAAAAGAGGAATTTATACTATGAGAGTAATAAGTGGAACTGCAAGAGGAAAAAAGTTGACTTCGTTAGAAGGCTTAGAAACAAGACCTACATTAGATCGAGTAAAAGAAGCTTTATTTAATATTTTACAATTTGATTTAAAAGATTCAAATGTGTTAGACTTATTTTCGGGTAGTGGAGCTCTTGCAATAGAGGCTTTAAGCAGAGGTGCAAATAGTGCAGTACTCTGTGACAACTCAAATAAAGCAATTAAAATAATAAATAAAAATTTAACATATACTAAAGTCAAAGATAGGGCTCAGGTTATAAATAAAGATTACCTAAATACACTTTATAAATTAAAAAATGGATCTAAAAAATTTGATATAATATTTTTAGATCCACCATATAAAAGTGATTATATTATAAAATCAATTAATAATATATTAAAATATGATTTATTAAAAGAAGATGGAATTATAATTGCAGAAACCGATGATAAAAATAAAATAGATGAAATAGGTAATATAAAAAATATAGAAATTTATGATGATAGAAAATATGGAATTGTACACATCATATTTATTCGAAAGGGGTAAAAAATGGAAATTTTTACATTACTAGAAACATTAGAAGATTTAATGGAAAGAAGCAGAAATGTGCCATTCACAGAAAAAGGAATTGTAGACAAAGAAGAAGTCCTTGAAATAATAAAAGAAATAAGATTAAAACTTCCAGATGAACTAAAACAAGCTAAATGGATTAAAGAAGAGAGAGGGCGTATATTAGAAGAAGCACAAAGGGAAGCTGATGGAATTGTTAAAGAAGCTGAAAACAGAATAATTGCTATGATAGACGAACATGAAATAACAAAAAAGGCTTATGAACAAAAAGCAGAAATTATAGAAACAGCAAATGAAATGTCGAGAGAAATAAACAAGGGAACAAAAGAATATGCAGATAGTATATTGGCAAATCTTGAATCAGCAATAAACAATGTTAGTGTAACACTAAATGAAGCTATAAAAACAATAGAAAACAACAGAAAAGAGCTTAAATAAAGATAATATAAATAGGAAGTCAGAAATTAAAATGGAAGTCAGAAAAAATTTAAGATTTCCTGAAATTCCTGACTTTTTTAATAGCGATTAAAGATTAAATAAATTGTAATTTATTATTAAGATGTGAGAAGTGCTAAATGTGAGGTATGATTTTAGGGCTAGTCTTCGTAGGTCTTTCCTAATTTCTCACTCTTCACTTTCCACATTCCACTTCTAAAATAATAAAATAAGGAGAAATAAATGCCAAGAGGAAGAAGAAGTAAAAAGAAAAATAGAAGTAAGTTGGATTTACAAGTAGTTACATTAATAGTTGCTAGTATTTTACTAGCAGTATTAATATACACTAAATCAGGTTATATAGGAAAAACTTTAAGCCCAATGTTAGGTGGAATTATGGGCTTAATAAAATACATAATACCAATTGGGACATTTGCAATTGCAATATTCTTGGCATGTGATGAAGATAAAGAGAATTTTATGAAAAAAATAATGCAATATGCGATTCTTTTATTGTGCATAACTACAATAATGACAGTTATTCAAGTATCAGAAGGAAAGTTAGATATAACCAAAGGATTTGAGGATGCTGTTGTAGAAGCTTATAATAAAGGAATGAAAAATATAGGTGGAGGAGCAGTTGGAGCAATCTGTGGAATAACACTTATAAATTTATTAGGAAAGGTAGGAACTGTTATATTTGCTATAGGAATAGCATTAATTACTTCAATATTCTTATTTGATATAAAACCAGCAGAAATACTAAAACAATATATCGAAGAAAAAAAAGAAAGGAAAAAAGAAGCAAAGCTTGAAAGAAGCGAAAGATTAAAACAACGACAATTAAAAATTGACGATATTCCTACAGAAAAAGAAGCAAAGAAGAAAAAAAGAAAAGAGGAGATTCCTGAAAACAATTTGATAACAGAAGACCAGATTAATATAAAAATTGCAAGTAATGAACATCAAGAAGGATTATTTAAGAAAGAAGAAGAAACAAAAGAGGACAAATCAAAGGAAGTTCTAGTTCTAGAACATGCTTTAACAGTAGAAGATGAAAATTACGAGTTTCCTCCAATAGACTTTTTGAAGTCTGGAAAAGCTGTTACAAAACTTGGCAAAAAAGCAGTAACTGATACAGCATACAAATTGCAAAAAACTTTATATAGTTTTGGTGTATCTGCAAAAGTGGAAAATGTTTCAGTAGGACCTTCAATTACAAGGTATGAATTAAAACCTGCAGAAGGTGTGAGAGTAAGTAAAATTGCAAATTTGGCAGATGATATTGCACTTAGCCTTGCTGCTGAAACAATAAGAATTGAAGCACCTATTCCTGGTAAACAGGCTGTAGGAATAGAAATACCTAATAAAGAAAAAGAAGTTGTTGCATTAAAAGATATAATAGATAGTAGTGAATTTAAAAAAGCAAAATCAAAATTATCTTTTGCACTTGGAAAAGATGCAGCAGGAGAAGCAGTTGTCACAGATATTGCAAAAATGCCACATGTTTTAATTGCAGGAAGTACGGGATCTCGGAAAAAGTGTTTGTATAAATACTTTGATTACAAGTATTATATATAAATCAAAACCAAGTGAAGTAAAGCTTGTAATGGTTGACCCTAAAGTTGTTGAACTCTCAGTATATAATGGGATACCACATTTATTAATACCAGTAGTGACAGATCCTAAAAAAGCAGCAGGAGCACTTGCTTGGGCAGTACAAGAAATGGTTAATAGATATCACTTGTTTGCAGAAAAAAATGTAAGAGATATAGCTGGATATAATGAAGCATTAGAAAAAGAAGGAACAGAAGGAAAGCTTCCTCAAATAGTAATAATAATAGATGAACTTGCAGATTTAATGATGGTTGCAAAAAATGATGTTGAAGATGCTATATGTAGATTAGCTCAAATGGCAAGAGCTGCAGGAATGCATTTAGTAATAGCAACACAAAGACCATCTGTAGATGTAATTACAGGGATAATTAAAGCAAATATTGCAAGTAGAATTTCTTTTGCAGTAACATCTCAAGTAGACTCAAGAACAATATTGGATTCAGCAGGAGCAGAAAAACTTTTAGGAAAAGGTGATATGTTATTCTTTCCGACAGGTGTACTAAAACCAATTAGAATACAAGGTGCATTTATATCAGATACAGAAGTTGAAAAAATAGTTAGTTTCTTAAAAGAAAATGGTGGACCTACATACAGTGAAGATGTATTAGAAAAAATAGAAAGAGCTAATTCTACAGATAAAGATTTAGATGAACAAGATGAAGATGAAGTAGATCCATTTCTAATGGATGCAATTGATACAGTAGTTGATTTAGGACAAGCATCAGCATCATTTATACAAAGAAGATTTAAAGTTGGATATGCTAGAGCAGGAAGAATAATAGATCAAATGGAAGCAAGAGGAATAATTTCAGGATATGAAGGAAGTAAGCCAAGACAAGTTCTTGTATCAAAAGAACAATGGCAAGAACTAAAAATGGCAAAACCAGCATCAGAAGAAACATCAGAAGAATAATATTTATATTATATGAAAGAAGGGTAAAAAAGTGGCTAAAGAGGATTTATTTTCTAAACTTAATATTAAAGACTATAACAATCAATTAGAGGATATATTAGAGAACAAATCTTTTTCAGAAAGCACAAAAAATATCCTTCTTAATATTTTGTATAAAATGGAGACAGCTTATGATGATTACAAAAAGGTAAAAGTCCAAGTAGCATCAAAAAAACAATTATTAGAAGAAATAATAAAAATTATAGAAGAAAATTGCAATGAAATTGAAATAATAAAGCCTAAACTAAATGGAGAAACAAAACTTGGAAACAAAAAATATATTATAGAAAAGGATAAAAACAAAATAATTTCATACCCAAATGAAAAAAATGTATTTTATGCATTGAATCATTTGAGCCAAAACAAATTCATACTAGATAGTAAATATACTATAATAAAAGATCCTATAGAAGATTTGCTAAATCAGGGGTACATAATTGAAAAAGAAGAAATAATCAGAGACTTTGATGGATGGACATGGAATATTGTATCTGATGACATTGGAAATTATATATATAATCTAGTATATCAAAACATAAAAATACTACTTGGAAATGACTTTTTGGAAAGTGCTATAGAATACAATCAAACAGCTGATTTTATAACTGAATTTGAAAACAAATTAAATGAGATTTATAGTAAAGATAAAAAATATGATATATCAAAATTGGTATATGAAATAGCAATATTAGAAAGTATAAAAAACGATAAAAATAAAAAAGAAAACATATTAAATATTAAAGAAACTCTAGGAAAAGAATTAGAGCAAATGGAAAATAAAAAGGAATATTTACAAAAGATAGCAAGTTACAAGAAAGTAATTGGAAGAGATATAAAAGAAATAGATGAGAAAATAAATAATAATAAATTATTAAGAAAAAGCTTTATAGAAGAAAATAAACTTTTAGAAGAAAGCAAAAGAATATTTAGTCTTAGTGAATATTCTGAATTACTTCAAGAAAAAAGAGAAAACTTATTAAAAGAGTTAGATGAATATAGTAGCATTATGAAACCTATGAATTTTGTAAAGAAAAAGACAGAAATTTCTAAAAAATATGAATTATTAAATGCAATAGACTTTGATGTGGATTTTAATATAGAAGTAAATAGATTGTTAATGGATTTGCAAAAAAAATTTTTAAAGTTGCTTAATGAGAAGTTTAAAAATATTCAATCCAAAAAAGAAATAGCAGAATATATATATTTATTTAGATACTATAAATTAATATATATAAATGATGAAAAACAAATAAAAGATATAGAAGAATTACTAGAAGAAATAAGAAAAACAGAGAAACATTTAATAACAAAAGCTTGCAAATTAAAAGCAATTAATATATTGTGCCAAGATATAGAAAAAAATTATGAATTAACATCAAAAATATTAAGTTATAATATTATAGAACTAGAGGATGTAAGCTTAGAATTTAAAAAACATGATAAAAACATTGTTCTTACAATTTATGATGATGATACAATAGAGGATTCTATTATATATGATGGAAATGAAGAGTTGAATGTTAAGTTTAATAAAAAAATAAAATTATTTAATTGATAAATTGTTGTTTGTGTGAGGGGAATTCTAGGGACTATCCTGAATTCTCCGAACATGAAACAAACTACAATTCATAAAAGGAGTGTTAAAATGAATATTAGTTTTTTAGGAGCAACAAAAACTGTTACAGGTTCAAATTTTTTATTAGAAGGAGCAGGAAAGAAAATATTAATAGATTGTGGACTTTATCAAGGTAAAGCTGCAGAAGAAAGAGAAAACTATGCAGATTTTCCATATAATATTCAAGATATAGACTTTTTATTACTTACACATGCACATATAGATCATTCTGGTAAAATACCAAAGTTATATTTAGATGGATATAGGAACCCAGTAGTTGCAACAAAAGCAACATGTGACTTATGCTCTATAATGTTACCAGATAGTCGGACATATACAAGAAATGGAAAATGAGTGGAAGAATAGAAAAAGAATAAGAAAAGGGCTTCCTGAAAGACCACCACTATATACAGCACAAGATGCAATAGACTGTATAGAAATATTTAAACCAGTACAATATGATGAAATAGTAGAACTTACTCCAGATATACATGTAAGATTTAATGATGCAGGACATATGCTTGGTTCTAGCATTATAGAAATTTGGATTAAAGAGAATGGAGAAGAAAAGAAGATAGTATTTACAGGTGATTTAGGCAATAATGATATACCACTTTTAGATTCTCCAACAATGATAGAGTCTGCAGATTATTTAGTAATGGAATCTACATATGGTGGAAGACTTCATATGAGAAATGACGATAAAGCAGAAATGTTTTTAAATATAGTAGCAGAAACACTAGATAAAGGAGGAAATGTTGTAATACCATCTTTTGCAGTTCGGAAGAACACAAGAAATACTATATGAACTAAATAAATTAAAAGAAGAAAGAGAAGACCAGGAATTTTTAGAAAAATATGAAAAATTAATGAAAGCACCAGTATATGTAGATAGTCCACTGGCAATATCTGCAACAGAAATATTTAGACAAAATATGAATCTTTTTGAAGAAGAAGTAAGAGAAGAAATACAAAAAGGAGACAATCCTCTAGAATTTCCAGGGCTAAAATTTACACAAACAGCAGAAGAATCGAGAGAATTAAATGAAAGTAATATACCATCAATAATTATATCTGCAAGTGGAATGTGTGAAGTAGGACGTATAAAACATCACTTAAAACACAACTTATGGAATCCAAATAGTACGATACTTTTTGTAGGATATCAAGCACCAGGGACACTTGGAGCAAAAATTGTAAGTGGAGAAAAGAAAGTAAAAATATTTGGAGAGGAAATTGCAGTAAATGCAAGAATAGAATACATAGAAGGATACTCTGGACATGCAGACCAGGAGTGGCTTCTAAATTTCGTATATTCTTTTATAACAAAACCAAAACACATATTTCTAGTACATGGTGAGCCTGAAGGACAAAAAATATTAAAAGATAAAATAATAGAAACAACAAGCATACCAGTCACAATACCTGATTATGGTGATAACTATAGATTAGATGATAAGATTTCTATTGAATCAAAACTAGACATTACAGATAAAAACAAATATTTAAGATTAGAAGTAATAGATAGACTATCAACACTAAAAGAAGAATTAGAAGATATGTCAATAATGATAAAAGAAGACATTGTAGACGAAGACAAAAAAGATGAAGAAATAGCTGCAATAAATGACAAAATCAAAGAACTAGAACAACAAATAGTAAAAATAATTTCATAAACAACAGATTAAATGCAAACGTTGTAGTGGTCGCCCAAAAGTGCGACCCACAAAAAGGAGATACAAATGGAAAAATATTATAATGATGCAATAATTGGAAATAAAGAAATAACAGCAAGTTTTACTAAAAAAGGAGAATTAATAAGACTATTTTATCCTAATACAGATTATAGGCAATTTATAGATTTTTTACATGTGGGGGTAAAAATAAATGATTCTTCAATAATTTACTTACATGATGATGTAAATAATTCATATGTGCAATATTATACAGAAAATACAAACATATTAAATACAGAAATATTAAATACATATTTTAAATTAAAAGTGCTACAAACAGATTATGTCAGTAGAGATAAAAATATATTAATTAGAAAATATAAAATGAAAAATAAGAATAATATTGATTTAAACTTAAACTTTATAGTACATTCTTCACTTTTAACAAATGAAAATAATCAGGTAAGTGGATATTACAAAAACAATGTTTTGTTCCAATATATGCATGATTATACATTTACTATTTGTTCAGATAGAAAAATAGAAAAATCACAAATAAACAATAATGAAGCTAATATACAAACTGGAATAATTGGAGATAAAGATTATGTAGGAATGTCAAATGACTCTAGTATAAGCTATGATTTGGGAATATTAAAATCAAATGAAGAAATTGAATTTTGTATATATATTACAGCTTTCAATGGCTCTGATGTTAAAAATATTGAAAAACAAGTAGAAGATATTAAGAATATTGATTATAAAAAAGAACTAGAGAAAACCAAGAAATATTGGGAAAAATATGTAAAAGACCACGATACAATAAAACTTACAAATTCAAATTCTGAATATATGAACCAATTAAAAAAAATATACAAAAGAACTATTCTTTTATATCCACTACTTATAAATCACTTAACAGGTGGAATATCAGCAGCAGTAGAGATTGATGAGAATCGAACAAAATGTGGAAGGTATTCATATTGTTGGCCAAGAGATCGGAATATTTATAACAAATGCCCTAGATATTTTGGATATGAAAAAAGAAACAGAAAAATTTTATAAAACATTTTGTAAAATGACTCAAAGCAAATCAGGAATGTGGGAACAAAGATTTTATACAGATGGAAGCTTAGCGCCATGTTGGGGCTATCAAATAGATGAAACTGCGAGTGTAGTATATGGAGTGTATAATCATTATGAACATACAAATAATTTAAAATTTTTAAAAGATACATTAAAAATGTGTGAAAATGCTATAAAATACTTAAAAAAATATATACAAAATGTGTTAGATGGTGTAGATGAAGTATATAAAAGTTATGATATATGGGAAGAAAACGAAGGAATACATACATATTCATTAGCTGCAATATTTTCAAGCTTTGAAAAAATGATAGAAATATATCAAAAGGTAAAACCCGAGTTTGAAGGAAATAGATTAAGACTAGAAAAAATTGAAAAAGAAGAAACTACTTTAAAAAAATATCTAATACAAATTAAAGACTATATCTTAAAAAATTTATATGATAATAATAAAAAATCCTTTATAAGAAGTAGTGATGGAAAAATGGATATAAGTTTACTTGGACTTGTTACACCATTTAGATTATTCTCACCAAAGGAGAAAAAAATACTAAATACAATAGAAAGAATGGATTTAAGTATAAGAACATATACAGGAGGATACTTAAGATATGAAGGAGATAATTATGTAGGAGGCAATCCTTGGACAATTTCAAGTTTATGGATGGCAGAATATTACTTATCTGAAGGAAATAAGAAGAAAGCAAGAGAATGTTTTGATTTCGTTGTAAAAACATCAACAGAACATGGCTTTTTACCAGAACAAGTAGATAATAATACAATGCAAGCAAAATGGGTTATAGGACTTGGATGGTCACACGCAATGTTTATAGATGTATTAAATAAGATGTATAAATAAAGGGAGGAAATATGGCAAAAGCAAATACAGTTTTTGTGTGTAGCAATTGTGGAAATGAATCTTCTAAATGGTTTGGAAGATGCCCAGTATGTAATGAATGGAATACGTGCTATGAAGAGAAAGTTACAGGCAAAGTAAATAATAAATCTGTAACAAAAAAGATAGTAACACCTATTAAATTGAATGATGTAAAAAAACAGGATATAGTAAGAACATCTACTGGATTTGCAGAATTAGATAGAGTGCTAGGTGGAGGATTGGTCAAAGGTTCTTTAACATTAGTTGGAGGAGAGCCGGGAATTCGGTAAATCTACATTAATTTTACAAATATGCGATAAAATTAAGGAAGAAGGCAAAGTTTTATATGTTTCTGGAGAAGAATCAGTAGACCAAATAAAAATAAGAGCAGATAGATTAGGTATTAACAATGATGATATAGTTTTTTTAGGAGAAACAGATATAGATGTAATACAAGATGCTATTTTGCAAATTAATCCTAAACTTGTTATTATAGATTCAATACAAACAATGTATTCAGATGAAATAACATCAGGCCCGGGGAGTGTTAGCCAAGTAAGAGAAATAACTTCTAGAATAATGAAAATCTGTAAACAAGAATCTATTACAACAATAATCATTGGACATGTTACAAAAGATGGAAATATAGCAGGACCAAGAGTATTAGAGCATATGGTAGATACTGTACTATATTTAGAAGGTGAAAGATATTTTTCATATAGAATACTTAGAGGAGTAAAAAATAGATTTGGATCAACAAATGAAATAGGAATGTTTGAAATGAAAGATTCACGGAATGTGTGAGATTAATAATCCATCATCAGTACTATTGTCAGAAAGAAATGAAAATTCAGCTGGTTCAATAGTAGTTGCAAGTATGGAAGGAACAAGACCAATACTAGTAGAACTTCAAGCATTAACTACAACTAGTGTATTTGGAATGGCAAGAAGAACTGCAAATGGAATAGACTATAATAGATTAACTCTTTTAATTGCAGTATTAGAAAAAAGAGCAGGCATGCCCCTAGGAAATCAAGATGTTTATTTAAACGTAGTTGGTGGAATTAGAATTAATGAGCCTGCTCTTGATTTAGGAATAGTACTTGCAGCAAGTTCTAGTTTCAGAAATATTAGTATTCCAAATGACACTATAGCAATAGGAGAAGTTGGACTAACTGGAGAAGTCAGAAGTGTAAATATGATAGAAAAAAGGGTTAAAGAGGCAGAAAAGTTAGGATTTAAAAGATGCATAATTCCAGAAAGCAATAAAAAACTATTGAAAGATGAACACAAATTAGATATAATAGGTGTGAAAAATATAATAGAAGCAATGAAATGTTTAGAGTTAAGGTAGTATGCTTTTATAAAAAATGGGACAAAATGTCCAAAAAATGTTCCTTATGGGACAAGTGAGGTGAGAGTTTGGCAGACAAAGTAGATAAAGATGAAACACTAATTAACATACTAAAGATTATAGCTCCAGGAACTAAATTTAGAGAAGGTTTAGACAATATATTAAAAGCTAAAACTGGTGCATTGATTATAATTGGAGATTCAAAAGAAATAATGGATATAGTTGATGGAGGATTTAAGATTGATGAAGAATATACACCTGCTAGACTATATGAACTTGCAAAAATGGATGGGGCAATTATTTTAAGCAAAGATTTAAAAAGAATACTTTTAGCTAATACTCAAATTATACCTTCATCTAAAATAACAACAGAAGAAACGGGAACAAGACATAGAACAGCTGAACGTACTGCTAAGCAAACAAATGAATTAGTTGTAAGTATCTCTCAAAGAAGAAATATAATAACGGTTTTTAAAGGAGATTTTAGATATACTATAGAGGATAGCAGTAAAATAATAACTAAAGCAAATCAAGCATTGCAAACATTAGAAAATTATAAAAAGGTATTTGATTCTAAATTAAAAGTCTTAAATGAATATGAGTTTAATGATATAGTAACTTTAGATAATGTTATTACTTGTATTCAAAGAGCAGAAATGGTAATGAGGGTAGCAGAACAAGTACAACGTTCAATATATGAACTTCGGTGAAGATGGAGTCTTAGTAAAAATGCAATTAGAAGAAATTATTGAAGATTTACCACAAGAAGAGTTGTTGATAGTAAAAGATTATATAGCACCAAGTAGAAGATTAGTAGCTGAAAAAATATTACAAACAATACAAAAATCTTCACAAGATGAATTTGTTCAGTCAAATATAATTGCAAAAGCATTAGGATATGAACAATTTGATAATTATGAAGAAGTTGCAGTTTATCCAAGAGGATATAGAATATTGAATAAAATACCTAGAATGCCAAACAATATTGTAACAAACTTAGTGAAAACATTTAAATCATTCCAACATATATTACTTGCAGATGTAGACAAGCTAGATGAAGTAGAAGGCATAGGTGAAGTAAGAGCAAGAACAATAAAACAATCATTAATAAGAATGCAAGAACAATTTGTTTTTGACAATTTAATGATTTAATATAAAGTAAGAGGTGTTAATTTGAAAAGTATAACTGAAGATAAAAAAGGAATTACCTTAGTTGCATTAATAATTACAATAATACTGATGTTAATACTAGCTTCAGTAACTACGTATACAGGAATTAATACATATAAAAATACAAGAGTTAATCGATTTGTTGCTCAGATGCAGTTAATACAAACTAAAATTGATGACTTGGTAGATACAAAAACTACAGAAGAATTAAATAATATGCAATTAAAATCAGTAACAACACAAGAACAACGAAATTCAATTAATTCTGCATTCAGTAATGGTGAAGTAACAACAAATGATATAAATTCATATAAAGTATTTACTAAAGATGATGTATTAAATATATTAGATGTGGAAGATATTCAAAATGATATAATAGTTAATCTTAAAACAAGAGAAATAGTAGATTTAAATGGAATAGAATATGAAGGAACAACATATTATACACAATATAAACTACCAACTGGACAAACAATTATTAATGGAACTAGTATTGAAAGAGACTTAAGTTTTACAATAGATCCATCTATAGATGGAATAAATTCAATTGTTACTGCTAAAGATATAAAAATCACAAATGGAATACTAAGTTACAAAGAAGAAAATGATGATTATTGGCAAAATATAACTAATTATACAGAGAGTAGCAAGGCATATGATATATCAATTTCTAAATCAGGTAACTACACATTTAAATTGCAGGATAATACATCTAATCAAAACTATACAGAAAGAACTATTTCAATTATATTAGCTAATAAACCTAAAACAACTTTAAAATTACAACCGTATGATTATGGATTAGATTCCGACAAATGGGCATATGCACAAAAAGATAATGTAAATTACGTATGGATACCTAGATTTGTATATAATAATGGTAATATTAAGTATATAAAAGGAAATTCGAATATTGCTACAGATGATACATACATAAATGATGAATGGATATTACACAATAAATTTACATCAAATAACGGAACTAAACTAACAGGTGTGTGGGTTAGAGTAGATAGTACAAATAAAAGTGGACTAAATATGATAGAATTATTAAATAGTGATGCAACAATTTTAACAGAAATTTAAATATAAATGAGATATAATATTTTAGAAGGTAATAAAATCTGCTTAAGTGAGAATTTTGAAGGAGGAAAAATATGAAAAAGAAAGGGTTAATTTTAAGCATAATATTATTAATTTTTGTATTAATTTTAGCGGGATTTTTGGCATATGGGTATTATCAAAAAGCTACATACAAATTGCAAAGACCAATAGTTTCTATGGAAATAAAAGACTATGGAACAATTAAAATAGAGCTTTATCCAGATATGGCACCAAATACAGTAAAAAATTTTATAAAACTTATAAATGAAGGATATTATAATGGATTAACATTCCATAGAGTAGAAGAGACATTAATACAAGGTGGAGATACAGCAGGAGATGGAACAGGACAAACAGAATTAAGTATAAATGGAGAATTTAAAGAAAATGGATATGATAATACAATGAAATTTGAAAGAGGAACTTTAGGTTTAGCAAGACAAGATTATACATATTATTCTTCTTTAAGTGCTGATCTTGTAGAAAAAGGATACAATTCTGGATATGCCCAATTTTTTATAACGGCAGAAGATGTAGAAGCATTTAATGATTATTATACAGCTTTTGGAAAAGTAATAGAAGGAATGGAAATAGTTGATAAAATAAAAACATTAGAAACAGGTACAGAAAAAGATGAGCAAACAGGAGAAACTAGTCAAACAACAAAACCAGTAAATCCACCAGTTATATCTAATGTAACAGTAGATACATTTGGAGTTGAATACGGCGAGCCAGAAACACATGAATCATTTGATATGAATTCATGGTTTACTAACTATTATAGTGGAGGGTTATCTTATTAATTAAATAAATTGTTGTTTGTAAAATATCAATTGATTTCTAGAAAAGGTTATATTTATTTGTTTCTCAGTTACGCGATCCAGCTTTCGTTACATGAAACTGTTGTTGCTTTAGCAACTTACAGGTTCAGTAACGGAATTCGCGTTGGAAACAAATAAATAAACCTTTTTTAGAGGACACTTAATTAAATAAACAACAATTTATTTATAAAATTCTATTCTAAAATATAAAAAATCAAAAAAATTGAAAATTAGTATTGACAGATTTATTAAAATCTAGTATACTTATTTTCGTCACGAAAAAATGGGCGCATAGCTCAGCTGGTAGAGCATCTGCCTTACAAGCAGGAGGTCATAGGTTCGAGCCCTATTGCGCCCACCATTTTTTTGGCCCGGTAGTTCAGTTGGTTAGAACGCTAGCCTGTCACGCTAGAGGTCGTCGGTTCGAGCCCGATCCGGGTCGCCATTTTTTAATATAAGCCTAGATAGCTCAGTTGGTAGAGCAGGGGACTGAAAATCCCCGTGTCCGTGGTTCGATTCCGCGTCTAGGCACCAACGACGTATTTGTTCGAACTATAAAACAAATAGATAAAAATATCATTCTGAAAAAGGATGGTATTTTTTTAGTTTTATTTTCAGTAGGCATTACATCATCCTCCGAGTTTTGTACCATTGGTCAAAACTCATAGGAGGTTAGGACTTATGACAAACCAGAGTCCTATAAAAAAACTCTTTGTATTTTTTCAAAGCCTTCGGTTTAATTGTAATCATAAAGATGAAAAATTCAGACTAAAAATTATAGATATATTTAATGAACAAGTTAAGGACTTAATCAAATTTGTTGCAGCATTTAAAGTAGCAAATGCAACAATACACTTTGACGAAACATCTCCACATGAGAATTAAATAAATAAGGTAAAAAAGAAAAATAATGATACAAGATTTTAGGAGGAAAAGCTATGGATGACAATATAATATATACGATTTAGAAAAAAGCTACACAAAAAGGTAATTTTATGTTATTATATTAATTGGATATGGAGGATTAAAAAAATGGACAATATAAAGGCAAAATTTTTATGGGACTTAGGAATAAGAAAGGACAATTATCCCAAGACTTTTTTAGATACAATTCAGGATATTAATAAAATGGTAACTAATGTAGAAATAGGATATTGTGGAGTTAGTTCAAGATGTGATGGTCAACCTGGAATGTTCTGTATTAAAGATGTTGTTGGAACAAATCATTCAAGATATGCTGGGCAGACATGGATAGACGCTTTTTTAGATTTAGATAGAGGTGCAAATATTATAAAATTATATGAAGATAATCCTAGCTATTGGGAAGAAATTAAAAGTATAGGTAAATCTGATATTGGACTATTAAAATATGGAGATAAATATTATATATTTAGTAAAGCTGGAGGAGGAAACAATCGCCTTATAACAATGAAAATGAAATATTTATCTCTTATTCATCAAGCAGGAAACAATCAAGATGAAATAGAAAGAATAAATAATCAATTTACATTCTCGGCTAATATCAGAGAACTTCCAAGGGATAATACAATTCCATTTATTGTTGTCGCAATGGATGAAGATTTATCAGGGTTAAGTGTTAAGAAAAAGGGAGAGTTATTCACTATAACAAAAAAATTTACTGACTTAGAATTATTTAAAGGCGATAGTGCAGAATTAATAGAATATTTTAAAAGTTTATTCAGCACTGATGTTTATGGAAAGGATGAAGTAAAAGCTAGATTAGAAAGGTTAGAAATGGGTTGTCGTTTCTCTCCAGAAAAATATAGAAGAGTGCTAGAAGATATAATACCTCAGTTAAAAACAAGTAATCAACTAGAGGAAAGATAAGTTTTAAAATATTTAAACGTATGATAGAATATTAGTAGATTTAATAATTAATAAATTTGTCGATTTAAAAATACACTTGCATATTGCCAAACAATATATGTATATATTTAATAATTATAATAAGAGTATAAAAAACATAGTATAATAGAAGGGAATATTGTATATGAATTTAAATTCACAATTAATTTTAAAAAATAAAAATATCAGAAAAGATAGACCAATAATTCCTAAAGATGTTTTATACTCTACTTATGAAAATAATGGTACATTTCAAATTTGTTTTAGAAGTAAAGGTTGTAGTAATTATTTAGCCGGTTTTTGTATAATGTGTGATTATGGAGTGGGAAGTAATATTTCTAAAGAAGAATTGGAAAAAGCATTTGATATGGCTTTATCCGAAAGTAAAGAAAAAATACGCACACTATTATTAAATTCTTATGGAAGTGTATTAGATTTCAACGAAATAAGTGAAGAATGCTTTATCAGTTTACTAAAAAAAATTAAAAATACAAATATTAAACACATTATTTTTGAAACACATTATAATACAATTACAGAGCAAAAATTAGTTATGATAAAAAATGAATTAAAAAATAAAGCTATTTCTTTTGAGTTAGGATTAGAAACATCAAATGAAAAAATTAGAAGTAATAATCTTTTAAAATTTATAGATAATAAAGAATTTATAAAAATAGTAAAATTAATACATTCTTATAATATGAAAGTTTTAGTAAATTTATTAGTAGGAATACCTTTTCTGTCTGAGCATGAGCAATTGGAAGATGCTTTAAATTCTATTGAATGGTGTATAAAAAATAATGTTGATGAAATAGATTTATTTCCAATAAATATAAAACCATATACCTTATTACAAGAATTGTATAAATCTAAAGATTATGATGTAATTTCTCATTGGTTACTGATTGAAGTATTAAATAAAATTCCAATAAAGTATTTGCCTAAAATATATTTAGCTTGGTATGGAAATAGAGAATTAAAATATGATAGTGGAAAACATACAATATTTCCTAAATCATGTTCTATATGTCATAATGAACTGATGAAATTTTATACTAAATATTTAGCAAATGATGATGCAAGTTACAGAAGAAAACTAATAGATAATTTAATTTCTTATAGAAGCTGTGATTGTTATGAAAAAGTTTTAAAGAAGCTTTAAAAAATGATGGCACTATATCTATATACTAGTAAGATTGAATTAGAAGCTAAAATTTATGAAGATATGAATATCTATGGTAATGAGGAAAAGGGGGGATTGTCCTCTTTTTTCTCATTTGCATTAATAGTATATCTATGATAATATATGTAAAGATTAGAGGTGCAAAATGAATAAACTTTTAGATAAAATAAATAATCCCAAAGATTTAAAAAAGTTAAATGTATTAGAAAAACAGGAATTAGCAAAAGAAATAAGAGAGTATCTATTAGAAATAGTGTCTAGTAATGGAGGACATCTGGCATCTAATTTAGGAGTTGTAGAATTAACTATTGCTCTTCATAGTGTATTTAATTGCCCAGAAGATAAAATAGTATGGGATGTAGGCCATCAGTCTTATGTTCATAAGATATTGACTGGAAGAAGAGAAAAAATGAAAACTCTAAGGAAAATAGGGGGAATTTCAGGATTTCCTAAAACTTCTGAATCAGAATATGATAGCTTTGATACAGGACATAGCAGTACCTCTATATCTGTAGCTTTAGGAATGGCAAGAGCAAGAGATTTGTTAAATAAAAATAATAAAGTAATAGCAGTAATAGGCGATGGGTCACTTACTGGAGGAATGGCAATTGAAGCATTAAATGATGCAGGAAGTAGTAAAACAAATATAATAGTAATATTAAATGATAATGAAATGAGCATATCTAAAAATGTTGGAGGAATTCCGGCTTTACTTACAAAAATAAGAATTAAAAAAACATATACAAGATCAAATAATTGTATAAAGAGATTTTTTAATAAAGTTCCAATTATAGGAAAACCTATTGTAAATTTAGCACATATAATTAAAAGAGGAATAAAACAAGCAGTTATTCCAAATATGTATTTTGAAGATATAGGATTTACATATTTAGGACCAGTAGATGGACACAATATACAAGAGCTTGAAAATATATTATATAAAAGTCAAAATATAAAAGGACCTATTTTGATACACGCTATTACAAAAAAAGGAAAAGGGTATGATATAGCAGAGAATAATCCAGACAAATTTCATGGAATATCAAGCTTTGACATAGATACTGGGAAAATTAGAGGAAGTAAGAAGAAAGATTATTCAAAAAAACTCGGAGAAAAGTTAGTTAAACTTGCTTCAAAAGATGAAAAAATAGTTGCAGTAACTGCGGCAATGAAAGATGGAACAGGATTAAAAGAATTTGCAGATAAGTTTCCAAAAAGATTTTTCGATGTAGGAATAGCAGAACAGCATGCTACTCGGACTAATTGCAGGTATGGCTGTATCTGGATTAAAACCTGTATTTGCAGTATATTCTTCATTTTTACAAAGAGGATATGACCAATTAATACATGATATTGCAATTCAAAATTTACCTGTAACAATTGCAATAGATAGAGCTGGAATAGTGGGAAATGATGGGGAAACACATCAAGGCTTATTTGACTTAGCATTTTTATCTGAAATACCGAATTTTATCATTATGGCTCCAAAAAACTTTAATGAATTTGATAAAATGATAGAATTTGCTATTAATCTTAATAAACCAGTTGCTATAAGATATCCAAGAGGTGGAGAAGGAAATGTTAAATTTGATAAATGCGAAGATATAAATTTAGGAAAGGCTGAAATAATAAAAGAAGGAAAAGACTTAAGTTTAATTGCAATTGGTAAAATGAATGAAAGAGCAGTAGAAGTATCACAGATACTAGAAAAAAATAATATAGATGCAGAAATAATAAATGTTAGATTTTTAAAACCATTAGACAAAGAAGTAATATTAAATTCTGCAAGAAAAACAAAAAAAGTAATTACAATAGAGGATGGATTATTAAAAGGAGGCTTAGGAACAGCAGTAATAGAAGCTATAAATAGTAGTGATATAAAAGATGTAAAAGTTAAAACATTTGGATATGATGATTGTTTTGTAAAACATGGTAGTGTGCAAGAAATAGAAAAAGAAAACAAATTAAATGCTGAAAATATAGTTAAAAGTATTATAAAATAAGAATAAAAATTAAAATTTTACAAAATTCCTATAATATGCTATAATAAACGTAATATTAGTATGTTATAGGAGTTATTTTATGAGTTATTTAGATATAAATAAAAAAATTGCAGAAATGTATAGACAAATGGGATACTCTAAAGATGCTTTATATGATTATAAAGAACCAGATGAGAATTTAATGAATTATGAAGGGTATTCAAAATATGCTAAAAAATTCAATTTAAGGAAAAGTGATGTATTAGCAATAATGAAGGTTATTACAGAATCAGCAGCATATCAAAGGAGTTCTCAGAAATCAATGATGGCAACAAAATCGAGTACTATAATACCTCCAGATAATACTGAAGAATTGAAACAAATTTTTAAAGATCCAGAAGCTTTAATACAAACTAGACAAACTCATGAAAGAGAAGTAGCAGATATTTCCAAAATGATTTCAAATGGACTAGGATTAAATGCAGATTTTGCGTATTTAATTGGTTTGGTACATGATATAGGACATACATGGAATGGACATATAGGGGAAAGAATATTATCTGCAATAGGAAGATTAAATAATTGTGGATATATTGTACATAATGCTATGGGTGCTTATATATTAGAAAGAGAAGATATTATAGATAGAGCAATAGAAGAAGTTAATCAATTTAATCCAAAAGCAAAAAAAAGAGATATTAAAGAATTCATGAGATATATAATTGATGGTGTTGTATCACATAATGGTGAAGGTGCTGTTGGTAAAATTGTTCCAAATGAAAAAACAAGTAAAGATATGTCAGAAGAGATAAGAAAATGTTTTACTGAAAAAGGATTTGATAGAAAGATAATGCCAGCAACAATGGAAGGAGCTGTTATTAGGTATGCAGATATCATTGCATATACACGTTCTGATATATTAGATGGATTTAGACTAAAAGATACAAATGGAAACAAAATAATTAGCAAATTTGATGATGAGTATTTGTCTATAATAGGGACGGCTTTAGCAAAGAAAAACAATTTCGAAGAAATGTTAACTTTAGAAAACAAGTTTCTACTAGAAATGTATGGATTATCTAAGAAAATAAAAGAATTAACTCCTTCAGAAGATAAAATTACTACTGAAAAGGATAAAATAGAATTAGAAAGAACAAAAAAAGAAAGGGATTTAATTGAAGCAAAATATAAAGAGTTTGAGCAGTATAAAATAAAGTATGCAAGAGAATATATAAGTAGGATAAGACCTCAAAATGAAGTAAAAACAAAAACAACTCAAATGATGCAAAATGTATTTATAATGGATTTGATTGAAGCTAGTAAAGATAAAGGATATATTACAATGTCTCCATTAATGAGAAAAACACTTTTTTCATTAAGAGATTTAAATGTTAGAAAAATAGTTCCATATGTTAGAAGAGTTTTTGAAGCAGAGGATTTGCCTATTGCTGCACAAGACTTAGTTGATATGTTTACAAATGTTTTAGTAGAGACAGGAATAGCATATAACTCAATTCCGGAAGATGTAAGGAAAAATATTGAACCAGCTTACACAAATGAAGAATGTGAAGAAATGAAACAAAAAATAGATGAAAATCAAAAGCTTTCTTATGAAAGAAAAATATGTCATTATTATACAAAGCAAAAACCACAAAATTTAGAATTTACCTATGCAAATGTTTTGGATGCAATGAGAGATATTGCTAAGCACGACATTGATATCGCAATAGGAGAAGAAAAATATGTTGGAGAGCTAAAAGAAACATATGAGTCTACTAAAATTAATCCAATAAAAAGAAAAATTGGAGAAATGGGGAAAACTTCAGAAACAATGACATATGAAGATAAAGAAATACTTCTAGAGCAATTAATAAAAGAAAGACAAAAAGATATAGAAAGAGCAGTTGCAAGTAAAATGGCTATTGAATATGTTGGAGGGATGACAGATAATACTATTTTAGCAGTATTAATAGAAAGAAATCTTATATCGAGAAAACAATTAATTGAAGGTTATGGAAGAGCAGAGCCAGGAAAGCAAGCAGCAGATTCAGGAGTACAAACTCTTCAAAAGATATTTAAAGATAACGAATCAATGATATATCCAGATGATAAAGAAGATGAGGAAATTTCTCTTTAAAAATTAATTTTATTAAAAATAAAATAAAGAATATAGTTTATTTTAGCTATATTCTTTTAAATTGTATAAATACTTGATTTTTTTCATAAAATATAATAAAATATAGAAAATTTTAATAAGAAACATATAAGAAAAAATAGTATAGAAAAGGGGTAATAAATATGGCAGAAGTTTATATGGCAGGAGATGTAAGAAATGGAACAACATTTGAACTTGATGGTTCAGTATTTAAAGTTGTTGAATTTCAACATGTAAAACCAGGAAAGGGAGCAGCATTTGTTAGAACAAAATTAAAAAATGTAATAACAGGAGCAGTTTTAGAAAAAACATTTAATCCATCTGAAAAATTGCAAGGTGCAGAAATAGAAAAAAAGGAAATGCAATATTTATATAATGATGGAGAATTATATTATTTTATGGATAATGAAACATATGATCAAATACCACTTAACAAATCAGATTTAGGTGATACATTAAAATATCTAAAAGAGAATATGACAGTAAAAATATTATCTTTTAAAGGAAATGTATTTGCTGTAGAGCCACCTATGTTTGTAGAATTAGAAGTTACATATACAGAACCAGGATTTGCTGGAAACACAGCAGGAGCAGGACAAACAAAACCGGCAGAATTAGAAACAGGTTGTTCAATAAATGTACCTTTATTTGTAAATACAGGAGATATAATTAGAATAGACACAAGAACTGGCGAATATATGGAAAGAATTTAATTATAAAAGGAAGGTTTAAGTTAATGTCTAATTTAAATGTTAAATTTAAAAAAATACTAGAGGATTTAGAACAAAACATACAGAATAAAGAGGATTTAGATTATATAAAAGTTCAAATATTTAATTTATATAATTTATTCTTTGATGAAATAAATAGAATAGAAGATATGACAGCATCAAGAATGGAAACAATTGCAGGAACTCAAGCAGTATTACAGGAAAAAGTTGAAACTCTTGAAAATGAAATAAAATCAATGGAAAAAGAGTTATACATTGATGAAGAAAGTGATTTTTCAATTACTTGTCCATACTGTAATAATGAGTTCATTGTAGATTGTGAAGAATTAAAGGATGAAATAGAATGCCCAGAATGTAATAATATAATAGAATTAGACTGGGGAGATGAAAATAATGGACATAATGAATGTGAACATGATTGTTCACATTGTAATCACGATGAAGATGATGATATGTAAATTATAGAACAAAGCGAAGAAGTTGCCCTTTGTTCTTACTAATTTAAGTTTTTTCGACTGAAGGGAGAAAATCTCAAAGGCAATAGTGATTACAGCATTTAATATAATAGAAATTTTGGAGAAATTTCCTATTATATTAATAATAATCTAAAGGATTGACGGCTTTGCCGTCTTTTTTTATACTTAAATGTAAATGAGGTCCAGTAGTAGAACCGATTTGTTGGATTTCCATTTGTATCTCTATATGGATTGTTAGGGACTCCATATACATTTTTAGGACCAACACTCGCAACAATTTCTCCTTGATTTATATATTGACCTTCATGAACAATAAAATTAGGGGATACATGAGAATAAGATGATGATATATTTCCATTGGTAATAGTAACAGTATAACCATTTGCACCATTAAAGCCAATAAAAGTAACTTTTCCAGAAAAAACAGCAATAATATTTGTTCCCATAGGTGCACCTATATCCATACCGTAGTGAAAAGAAGAACGACCAGTTGTTGGAGATTTTCTTGCTCCAAAATTAGAAGTAATAGTTGTATATCCAGGCGTTGGCCAAATAAAGCCAGAAGAACTAATATCAATGTTATTAGTGTTATTACTTGTAACATAAGAAGAAACATATCCATATTCGGACAATGTAGGAATAAATATGCATAATGAAAATATTAATATAAGAGTAATAAATATAATAAAAAAAGAAAAAGATTTAAAAGGATTAAAAAACATAAGACCTCCAGAAATAAATGAAGAGTTAAGAATAAAAAGTGAAAAGTAAAAATGAAGAGTACAAACTTGCTTTTAAAGTGCCCCCTTAAATAACAAATCTATTTTTCACTCTTCATTCTTATCTCTTCACTCTCGCGTAAGCGAGTTTGGTGGCAGGGGTAGAAGGATTCGAACCCTCACAGGCGGTTTTGGAGACCGATGTGCTACCATTGACACTATACCCCTAAATTTAGTTACTTAATTATATTAGCATATATTCAAAATATATGCAAGAAAAATAATAAATTTTTCTTATAATAAAATAAAAAGCGTAATGAATAAAACACAAAGAAACAGGAATAAATTATTTACTGCCTGTTTCTTTGTGTTTAGTTAAAATGTTTGTTACTTAGTACTAAAATCAAACACTTTAAGAATTGCCTCTTTTGGAATGTGTAATTCATTTTTTACAGTAGGTTTTCCATATTTAGTTCTTTTTTCTCCTTCTACTAAATATGTTTGCCATTTTTTTCGTAACAAATATGGGGTTTCTCCATCCGCAATAAAAAACAATGGAGTTTTTTTAGCATTTAATGTTTTAAACATGACTTTACCAGTTTTAGGATTAGCTATATAATAAAACTTATAAACATCAGTTTGTTTTATTTCTCCATTAGTATTATTGCTTAATTTAGTGGTAGAAATAAAAAAAACTCTGAATGAATTTAAGTTTATAGATTCACTAATTCTTCCATTAATTTGTACATCATGACCTGCAGAAATTAAATCAAATTTAACCTCTTTATATACTTTTTCATATTTTGCAGATGAACAACCGCTAAGAAGAAAAAATACTCCTAATATAGCAATCATCCGTAAAAAAGACCTTAATGTTTTTGATTTAGATGTTTGAATTAGAAAACTTAACATTTTAACCGCTCCTTTCAAATTATTTCTCTTAAATTATTTTGAGAATAATTATAAAAGTCTGACCAACAGTATATCACTGTACTTTTATATTTGTGATTATAGCATAATTTTATGTTGATTTCAATGCATTAATAAAAAAATAAGAACTTTGGAATTCAAATAAAGTTTAAAATAAAAGTAGACACAAAAAGAAACTATTTACTTTTTTTAGATGAGTGAATATGAAAAAGGAAAAAATATTGTATAACATTTAAAAATATAGTATAATAATATATGTATATGGGGATGTAATTGGTTTCGACAGTAATTTAGAAGTATGAACTGCGAGTAGTGGATGGTTGCTTTGGCCACTTAAAAAAAGCAAATTAAAAATAAACGCTGATAATGAATTAGCATACGCTGCCTAATAATGGTGGTGTCGTTTTACCGTAAAGCCTACTGTTACGGATAAAGCGCCGATTAAAGTAGGAAACGAAATTATTCATTGCCTTTAAGAATAATGGGTAACAAAAGAGGCTACCTATTATTACCGTTTGTTTGTTAATGATAATATTAGGGAAGACTAATAACAAACTACACTCGTAGATGTTTGTGTGGAAAAATTATTGGACGAGGGTTCAACTCCCTCCATCTCCACCAAAAGAAAAGTCACAACTTTATGTTGTGGCTTTTCTTTTGAATTTTAAATTGGAGGAGTTGAAAAGGAGGATAAGAAAAAGGTCCAGTGGACCTTTTTCACGACGCGGCTCGCCAACTCCCTCCATCTCCACCAACGACGTATCTGTTCGAATTATATAGAATAGAATATATAAATACCATTCTGAAATAAGACAAAATATTTTCGAAAATCAAGAAACTTGCTATTTTCATTGTAATATATAGAAACTATTGTTATAATTTAGCATATAATATATTTCTTAAACAATAAAATAGGAGAAAAAGATGGAACAAGAAAATAGAAGATATATAGCAATAATTTCGTTCTTTAGAAAATTTATAAGAGTTTTCTTTAATTTATTTTTTAATATATATATATTAAAAATAGTAAATAATGATTTGAGTTTTATGATAAAATATACATTATTTGGAGTCATTATAGAATTTATAATTTGTTATATTATATTAAAATATATTAACTCAAGAAATGCAAAAATTATATACAAAGCGAGTTTCCCTTTATTAATATTAAATATACTAGCATTATTAGTATTTAAAGAAAATATAGTTAAATACATTTACTTATTTAAAATATTAGAAAGACTAGCAGAAGTATGTTATTCAATGCCATATGAATTAATAGTAATTGGATCAAATAATAATGACACTATGAGTAGCTTTATAGCAAATATAAATATACTTTCGAGTATTTCGACAATACTAACTCCTGTTTTTTCAGGCTTTATAATACAGAAATTTTCTTACTACATGCTATTTGTTATTTTAATATTAGAAACATTAATTATTATAGCAATATCATTTAAAATAAAAGATTTTACAGTTAGTGACAAAAAGCTAGAATTGAGAAAATTCCTTAAAATAACTAAAGATAAAAAACATATACAAGATATTTATAAATGTATGTTTTATAGAAGAATATCATCTCAAGGAGCTATGACAGAATTATTACCAATAATATTATTTTTAAGATTAGGAACAGAAATGGACTTAGGTACATATAATTCAATTTTTGCAATAATTTCAATAATATCATTACAAATATTAAAAATACTAAATAAGAAAAAAATAAAAAAAGACTTTTACCCATACTTAGCAATTATAATATTTTTATCCTCATTATTAGTAGTATATAATTCAAACTTTATTACATTGCTAATGTACTATATTTTAATGAACTCTTTAGGTACAATAATTGAATCAGAATCATGTAGTATAGTATATTCAGCAATAAAAACAAAAGATTTAATAGAATATAAGAAAGAGCATATACTCACCTATAATATTTATATGGCAATAGGGCAGATAATTAGTTATAGTCTAATATATATATTATATAATTATTTCTATGATGTAAATATATTATCAATATCGGTTTCAATATTAATGTTTTTCTTGATAATATCAGCAATTTACTTGAAAAAAACAGAAAATTATTTGAAAACAATTAAACATAAATTAAATAATATAAAAGAATGTGAAAATATTTAAAGTGTACCTAACTTAAATCTACTGGGTTAGGACTTATGACAAAGTTAAAGTCCTATAAAGAATAAATTAATATTAGCAATATCTATAAGTCAAAGCAAGTGGTCAGGTCTTATATATAATACAAAAGAAAATTATGAAAAGTTTGATAGTATGTAAAAAGAAATAAATGAAGAATAAAGTAAATACAATAAATTGAATTATATAAAGAGAGTTTGAAACAAGTCTGTATAATTTTTTAGTCATTTGTATTGCAATTTATAAAAAATATGATATACTTTAATAAATTAATTGATGTTTGTATCAATAGTCAAGAGAGCCGAAAAAGTTGTAGATATCTACGTCAATGGCACCAAAAAACAAAATCACAACGATTAGTTGTGATTTTGTTTTTTGGATTAAATTAAAATATTCTCATTATCTCATTATATTTAGGAATCAAACCTTCTTTTCTATCTACTAGACTAGGTTTTACTTGAAATATTCCTGGAAAGCAATTTCCTTCAACTATAACTGGTCCATCTTCTGATATTGCAACATCCCATCCAACATATGCAATTTCTGGTATTACTTTTGCACACTCTTTAACCAATTCTATAGCTTCTTTAAACATAGGAACCTTAAAACCTACAATTTTATGATTTGAAATAGGGTGAGTAGAGTATATATTATCGTTTTTATCAATTGCCTCTACATAAACATCACCTAAATCACTTACATAAGTATACATTCCACCACTTGAAAAGTTGTCTACAACTCCACCATTACCAATTTTTAAAACAGCTTGTAAAAAATATGATTTTCCATTTTTATAAAAAGTAAACATTCTCATAGTATTTACAGACTTATCATATAAAACATTCATATCCTTGTTTTGTTTTATACATTCTTCAATCAACAATTGTCCATTATTAATTAAGTTGTTATATAATTCCTTACAGTTTAAGTCATCTGAATATACAAATTTTTCAATTCCATGTCCACCTTCATCGTTTATAGGTTTTACAATAATTGATTTATTATCTTTTATAAACTTTTCAAATTCAGAATAATTATTATCATCTAAGACCATCCAATTACGCTTTAAATATTTATTAAATATAGAATTAAATTCTGCCTTATTTTCAAATTTATGAAAGCTAGATTTATCATTAAATTTTTTTATAATTTCATTATTTTTACCTCTAGTTAAATATGTTTTTCTTTCTTGTGTATTTAAGTTATAAAACTCAAATTCTTGATAATCATAATATCCAGCTTGATATTTAATTCCACATCTAATCATATCTATAAGTATTATAGCCATATTTTTTTTAGTTTTTTTAGATATTGCTTTTGCAATTCTAAACATATTTCTGTAATCCATTTTAATAATACGTTTAAATAAATACTTAATTTTTCCCATTAATATCACCATAAAACATTATACCACAAAATATGCTAATTTCCACATTATTCATAAAATAAATTGTTGTTTGTTTAATGTTCGGAAAATTCAGGACAGTCCCAAAAATCCCCAAAATTGGTGATTTTTAGGGACAGTCCCTAGGATTTTCCTCTCACAAACAAATTACAATTTATCTTTTAAATTTTCTTGCACATTATTACTTATTAATAGTATAATACAAATCAAGGAGGATATATATGTTAGAAAAGGTATATTTTGATTTGGAAGATAATGTAGAATTAGTTCGGTCTATTACAAAAACCAGATAAAAATTTAGATACAGATGAAGTAGTAATATCAATACATGGAATGCAAAGCAATTGCTTTAAAAAAAGAGAAGATATACTTGCAAAAAAAATTAATGAAACAGGGATAGCATATTTTGCATTTAATAATAGAGGGACAGAAATTATGTGTTATACAAAAAAGACAGATGGAACAAAAATTTTAAATGGTGGATGTGCATATGAAGATGTTTTAGATAGTTATTATGATATTAAAGGTGCAATAAATAAAATGATAGAATTAGGATATACAAAAATACATCTTCAAGGTCATAGCTTAGGGTGTACAAAAATAGTATATACATATAACAAATTGAAAAAAGAAAAAGATAGTATACTAAAAAATGTTAAATCAATTATTTTACTATCACTAGTAGATTTAATAGATTTACAGAAATCTGATTTAGGGATAGATAAATATAATAAAATGTTAAAATTAGCAATTGAAAAAGAGAAAAATAATGAAGAAATGGATTTAATGCCTAGAGATTCATTTGATCATCCTATAAGTGTAAAATCATATTTAAGGTACTATAGAGACAATCAGGATATAGATTTTGCAAGATTTAGCGACAAGGAATATGATTTCAAAGAATTAAACAATATAAATATTCCTTTATTCTTAAGATGGGGTGAAAAAGATTTAGTAATACAAAATTTAAACGAACTATTAGAATTTTTGAAAGAAAAAATAAACAACAACAACTTGAATATTGGTTATATAAAAGATACTGATCATGGATATACAAATAAAGAAGAAATTTTAGGAGAAGAAATAGTAGAATTTCTTGCAAAATAAAATTAATAGTGATAAAATAAATTAAGTTGAAAGGGAGTAGCTTAAAAATTACTAATCAACAATCTCGTTTTATACTGGTTAGTAAACCTAAAAAGGTAAGCAAGACTTTTAAAGGAGCATTTTTTTGTTTCTTTAAGAGTCTTAATTTGTATAAGGAGTATAGATGAAATATATAAATAATAAAGAAAAATTAGATCAGTTTAGAGAATCAAATAATTTTTTTGCAATAATAGATTTTGATAGAACTCTAACTACAGGAGCAAGTGATGCTTCAATGGGAATAATACCAACATTTTTAGGAGGAGAATGTCTAAAAGAAAGACTAAAAACCTATGAATATTATAGGCCTTTGGAATTAGATTATACAATAGATGAAAAAGAAAAAAGAAATATTATGAAAAAGTGGGCTAATACTACTTTTACACTTTTATCTAAATATTTAACTTCAGAAGAAATAATAGAAAATTCATTAGAAAATGCAAATTTACATTTAAGAATTGGTGTAAAAAACTTTTTGAAGGATATGTATGAAAAAAGCATACCACTAGTTATAATGTCAGCTGGTGTTGGGAATCTAATTAAAAGATTTTTAGAAAAACAAGGAGTACTGTATGACAATATAATATTAATTAGCAATTTCTTTGAGTTTAAAGGAGATAAGTCATATATAAATACTGAAAAAATAATTGCATCATCAAACAAAGACTATTCAAGAATACCAGAGGAAACAAGGAAGGTCTTAGATAAAAAAGAACATATTTTGCTTTGTGGAGATATAGTAGAAGATATCAAAATGGTAAATAGTAATCAAAGAGATAAAACTTTAGCAATTGGTTTCCTTGACCATAACATAGAAGAAAATTTAGATATATATAACAATAATTTCGATATTGTACTTGCAGATAATGAAACATTTGATACAGTTAAAGAAATATTAAGTTTTTGAATGCAAGGACATTGTCGGTGAGAAATACTTGTTAGAATGACCTAACTGCACCCATAAATGAAAAGTAAAGAGTAAAAAATGAATAGTACAAAATTTGCTTTAACAAATTTTGAAGGAGGAAAAAGTTATGAAAACAAATTGGTTCAACCAAACAGTAGATGAGACAATATCTAATTTAAAAACGGATATAGAAATAGGTTTATCTACTGAAGAAGTTAAAAAAAGACAAGAAAAATATGGACTAAATGAATTGAAAGCAAAAAAGAAAAAGAGCTTAATTGTAAAATTCTTAGAACAATTTAAAGATTTTATGATAATAGTTTTAATTATTTCTGCAATTATCTCAGGAGTAGTTGGAGTAGCTGAAGGAGAAGGAATTACAGATACAATTATTATATTAGTAGTTGTAATTGTAAATGCAATAATAGGAGTAGCACAAGAGAATAAAGCAGAAAAGTCTTTAGAAGCCCTTCAAAAATTAAGTAGTCATGTTGCTAAAATAATGAGAAATGGAAAATTAGAAGTTATTCCATCAAGAGAACTTGTACCAGGTGATATTGTAATATTAGATACAGGTGATTATGTACCTGCTGATTTAAGAATAATAGAAGCTGTAAACTTAAAATCTCAAGAAGCAGCATTAACAGGTGAATCTGTTCCAGTAGAAAAAATGTCAGATAAAATAGATGATAATAAAATAGGAATTGGAGATAGAATAAATATGCTATTTTCTTCTAGCTTAATTACATATGGTAGAGGAAAAGCAATTGTTGTTGAAACTGGAATGAATACAGAAGTAGGAAAAATTGCAGATATAATAAATACTGCCGAAGACCAAGGAACACCGCTTCAACAAAAATTAAATAAACTTGGAAAAACATTAGGAATTGTAGCATTAGTAATTTGTGCAGTAATATTTGGAGTAGGACTTTTATATGGTAAAGATCCAATACATATGTTCATGACAGCTGTTAGTTTAGCAGTTGCAGCAATTCCAGAAGGACTACCAGCAGTATTTACAATAGTACTTGCAATTGGAGTACAAAGAATGGTAAAAAGGAATGCTATTGTTAAAAAACTACCAGCAGTAGAAACATTAGGTAGTGCATCAGTTATATGTTCTGATAAAACAGGAACACTAACTCAAAACAAGATGACAGTAGAAAAAGTATTCTGTGACGGTGCGTTAGTAAATTTAGAAGATTCAAAGGAAATGATAGATATTAAAAAACTTGTATATGCAAGTATGCTATGTAATGACACAAAAATATCTGATAACCAAGAACTTACAGGTGATCCAACAGAAACAGCATTAGTAGATATGGCTTTTAAATTGGATTTTGACCCATCAGTATATGGAATGTTCCCAAGAGTATCAGAAATACCTTTTGATTCAGACAGAAAGCTAATGACAACAGTGCACGAAGAAGATGGTAAGTATGTAGTATATACAAAAGGTGGAGTAGATGAACTTTTATCAATTTGTAATTCATACATATTAGAAGGAGATATAAAACAAGATTTAAATGAATATAAAGAAATAATTAGAAAATACAATATGGAAATGGCAAAAAATGCTTTAAGAGTTTTAGCAATGGGTTACAAAATATTAGATCATAAACCTACAGCAGAAGATAAAGTAAATTTAGAATCTGGATTAACATACATTGGTATGGTTGGTATGATAGATCCACCAAGGTTAGAAGTAAAAGATGCAGTAGCAAAATGTAAATCAGCTGGAATAAAAACGGTAATGATTACAGGAGACCACAAAATTACAGCAACAGCAATAGCAAAAAGTTTAGGAATATTAGAGGACGAGTCAGAAGCAATAACAGGAACAGAGTTAGAAGAAATGAGCGATGAAGATTTAATTAAAAATGTAAGGAAATATTCTGTTTATGCTAGAGTATCACCAGAACACAAAGTAAGAATAGTAAAAGCATGGCAAGCAAATGGAGAAATAGTTGCAATGACTGGTGACGGAGTAAATGATGCACCATCACTTAAAATTGCAGATATAGGTTGTGCTATGGGAATAGTTGGAACTGACGTATCAAAAGAAGCAGCAGATGTAATTTTAACAGATGATAATTTTGCAACAGTAGTATCAGCAGTAGAAGAAGGAAGAAGAATATATGATAATATATTAAAAGCAATACAATTTTTATTATCAAGTAATATAGGAGAAATAGTAGTATTATTTGTAGCAATATTAATAACACCACTTTTATCAAAAGCATTTAATATTGATATAACTTTAATAGAAACATTACTTCCAATACATATATTATGGATTAATTTAGTAACAGATTCACTTCCAGCATTAGCACTTGCAGTTGATCCTGCAGCAAAAGATGTAATGGAAAGAAAACCACAAAAAAATAAAAAAGGAATATTTACAAAAGGAATGACATGGAGAATAGTATATCAAGGGATAATGATAGGTTTAATTACGCTTGTAGCATTCGTAATAGGACTTACAACTCCAGGTGAAACGCCAGAAATGAAAGTGAAAATCGGACAAACAATGGCATTCTATGTATTAGCACTTTCAGAGTTAGTTCATGTATACAATGTAAGAGATAATAAAAGATCAATATTCAAAACAGGAATATTTAATAATAGTAAATTAATACTTGCAACTGTAGTATCAGCAGGATTGATGTTTGTATTACTAGTATCACAAGTATTAAGAGATATATTTAGTTTAGTAACATTACCAACAATGCATATGGTAGAAATAGTTCTGCTAGTATTTGCACCAGTAGTAATCGTAGAATTATTAAAACTACTTAAAATAAATACAACTAAGGATGAAGTTTAATAAGGAGAGTCCCTATGCGACATTTTGTCGCATTTGGAACACATCTTCATCAGTTTTTATTGAAGATGATAAATTTTAATAAAAAGCACTTGACAGAGATATACTAAAATGCTAAAATAAATTTTGTTAGTAAATATGCGGATGTGGCGGAACTGGCAGACGCGCTGGTCTTAGGAACCAGTGCCAACGGCGTGGAGGTTCGAGTCCTCTCATCCGCACCATATAAGGTTTTTGAACCTTATGAGAAATTGAATAGATAGAAAACTTGATTATTTTTCTAACAAATTTAATCAAATTTTCTAACACTTTTGAAATAGTTGTTGTTAATTTTGGACGGTTGCAACAACTTTTTCTATGTCTTGTAACTGGTTGCAATTATCTACATCTTCATAGATATTATTTAAAGTTTCATCTTTCATCTCATAAATTTCATTTTCGTTGTAGTTTACTAAAATATATTGAAACTTAGCCATTAACACTTGTGCTGACACCTCTTTATTTGTTTCATCCATATGAGTATAAATCATAGTAGTTTGAATATTAGAGTGTCCAAGCCAAATTTGTATATCTTTAACTGGTACTTTGTTTTGTATTAGTAATGTTGCACACGAATGCCTTAAATCGTGTAAACGTATTCTTTTTAACTCATTATCTTCTAGTATTTTTGAAAATGTATGACTTAAATAGCCGGGTTTCATAAGTTCGCCATTTGGCATTAAACATACATAATCTTTATATTCGTTGTTATATGTATTACCAAATATCTTTTTATATTCTGCATAGATGTCTTTATATTCTAGTAATAAATCTTCTATAAAGTTAAATAATGGTAATGTTCTATAAGATGACTGCGATTTTGTTTTATCTTTAAAAACAAATTGTGTTTTACCATTTATTTTAAATCTTTGAACAGTATGTCTTATAGTAATTGTTTTTCTTGTAAAATCAATAGCATCCCATTTTAAACCTAAAACTTCTTCACGTCTTAACCCATAAACTGATGCAAGTATTACTTCAAGCCTAATGGTTGTTTCTTTTACTACTTCAAATAGATGTAATAATTCATCGTGTTTATAAAAATTACCTATATATTGGTCTGACTTAATTGGTTTTAAATTATTAATAAAATTGTATTCAAACAGTTCTTGTTCAACTGCTCTTGTAAATACACAAGACAAAATAGACCTATGATGCTTAACTGTGTTTGGTTTTAAACCCTCACTAAAAAGATGTTCAATATAATTATAAATATCAGCAAGTGAAACATCTCTTAAAAGTAATTCTTCGTTTTCAAAATACGAAAGCATCCTACCATTGACGTGATCATAATAACCTTTATATGTACTTTTAGCGACTTGATTTTTGATAGAGTTTAGCCACTCTTTAATGTAATCGCTAAATAACATATCTCGGTAATGTCCCATTTTTCGAATTCTCTGTTCTCGTGCATCATCCGATAATTTATTAACCAAATCTGTAATAATTCTTTTAATTAAATGTGTATTAGGGTTTTGCATAATAATGTTCATTAAAGAATTTATCATTTCTTCTTTTGATGTGTTGTACCAAGCAGATAAACATTTGGTAATAATTAGTTCTTCTTCACTAGATAGAGAAGTGTTATTTAGGTTAAGTATGTTTGCTTTATTATTTTCATTATTTTTAGCTAATAAAGTTAGTTGATTAGATTTATTTTCTTCTAATAATTGTTCAGCTGTCTTTTTGTTGTCTATAAACGAATTTTTATTATAAATCATACGAATATCGGACAATATTTTTTCAGCTTTTATTTGATTAAGTTTCTTTCCGTCAGCTAATACTGTCGTAGGTATCCATTTTTGATTTCTGATATTATTTGGGTATACATTTAATACAACATAATAAACAAGACCTTTTATTTGTAAGCTACCTGTTACCAATGTTCCTCCTTTCTGTACAACAGATACTTACCTATAGTATAAATGAATTATAACATAGGTAGGTAAATATTGCTAGTCATTTTTATTTATTAAATAACTAATTACATCAATTTTTAAAATTTTATAATCTCTGCCTATTTTAGTAGACCTAATTGTTTTATCTCTTAACAGTTTATAGCCAAGAGAAACACCTATATTACCGAGCATTTTTCTCATTTGCTTAAAATTTACAACATCTGGGTAATTAGAAAACATTATTTTATAATTTTCATATAACATTAATTTTCATCCTCCTTTTTTATTTTGATGCTTTATTGTCATAAAGAAAAGCAATTTTATTATTTACTTCTTCTTCAAAAGAAGTATTTTTTCTTAACAAGTATCTTTTAGTATCATTATACAAATTAGAAAATGCATCATCTATATTGTTTTGTTCTTTTCGTGCCGAATAAGATGTAATGTTACCTACGATACTAGGAACTAATATATTTACATCTAGTTCAATTTGTTTTTTCCTTTCAATAAGTCCAACAGAATTAAAATTGTTATATGCTTTTTGTATTTCTAACCAATTTTCATTAGTATTACAACGTTCAACTCTATTGTTTGTTCTATCTATTTTAATAATAAATTTTGTAGTACAATATTTCCATAAATCTTGAAGGTGTTCAATAACGTCTTTCATAGTTGTAATATTAAATTTTCTTAAATATTCTGATTTTATTTCAAATTCAATATTCCATACATTATCAACATTCATAGAATTATTTTCCCATATTTCATAAAACCAAGTTTTATGTTTCATTTCTTGAATTTCTAAACTTTTATTGTATATTCTGACATATATGTTCTTGCATCTTCTACTACCAAATGCTATGGCTTTAATATTATTTCCACCATAAAATACTTGTCTATTTTTAAAATCGCCTTTATAACTAATTTCATAGTCTGTTACTAGGTCGATATCGGAAATATGACAACATAAATCTAATCTAAATACCTTTTCATTAATAATATTTCCGAATGTTTCTACAACCCAGTTATATATAATACTCCAAGAATAAGATAAACCATAAGACCAAAGGTACTCTGAACTAATTCTTATTTGAATTGGTAAAAAATTTTTTAATTTTGATTTGAATTGAGCTATATTAATTTGAAAACCACTATTATGCAAAATATATGCATAACCTTTTGTACCATTGTTTGATAAATAAAATGACATATCGTTAATATTAATTAAATGCCTATATGAAGAATTATCTACACAACGTAATTTTGATTTTTGTTTTTCTTTTTCCAAATACTCTATAACATCTTTTGCTTCTTGTTCGTAATTTTCTGTATCTACTAAAATACAAATAGTATCTATATTTGATATATAATTCATTATAAAAACTCCTTTCTAAAATTTGGTGTTGTATGGGCTACTAATAGTTAGGAACGCCAAAATGCCACCTACGGTGGCTCTCGTGAACCGAACTTGGCTAATCGCCGTTCGGCCACGATAAGCTAACATATATAACACTTAAATATTTACTTGATTAAATTATCTCTAATACTGTTTAAATGCAATTTATAGCTTTTGTTAACCTCTTTCTTCAACTCTGGAAAAACATCTTTCTCATAAAATATATATCCTTGAAATTGTTTGCCCTCATTAGTAATGAATTGTCCTCTCGATTTTTTGGGAATTTTAGAAGCCTCATCACTATCTATAACTATATTACTTAATATCTTATTAGCTCTTCCACAAACTCTAAAATCGCAATTATGCCTAATTTTTTCGCTTAAGACTTGTGATGAAGGTACCTGTGTACTTATAATTAGATGAACCCCGACTGCTCTAAATAATTCTGATATTTTTTCAAAATCTTCTCTTATATATACTAACTTTTCTTCTTTGTGCTTGTTTCTTGATTTTGTAAATATTTGAGAAGCTTCGTCTAAACCTATTATAATTCTTTTTAATTTTTCTGATTGTATTTCACCTCTGTCTATTTTAGAATTAAATTCTTCTACATCTTTACAATAATATTCATTTAGTAGTTTTATTCTTTTTTCTCCTTCTTTCATAATATTATTTTCTAATAAATCATATAAGGAATTAACATCTGTTATTAATTTGCAATTTTCAGAGTTTAGATTTTGCCAACCTTTATTAAAATCAAGTCCACCTTTAAAGTCTATAATTATGATTTTTGCTCCCTTTAAATAACTTTGCATTAACAAACATTTGAATAATGTTGTCTTACCTCCGCCCAGACGAACTAGAGATAACCATGTGAGGCGAACTATTAATGTTAATTATTTCTTGATTACCTATATTATCTTGACCTAATACTAATTCAAAATCTGTTTTAGATAAATATTCATTTTCCCAAAATAGCATTTTGTTGCTTTTATGCCTTTTATAATAAATTATTAATTTATCATCTTTATAATCTTCTGCATTTACAACAAATCTTTTCCATTTACGTGATAATCTTTTTAACTTGTCGCCCTCATTAAAATCGTCAGCTAAAACACCATTACTGTAACATATCAATTTTATTAAGCTAGGGTTTTTTAATGATATAGTTTTTCTTATAGGTATAATGGTATTTCCGCCTTTTTTTCCATTATCTGTTATTATTAAATCTTTACAGTCTTTTGCTTTTCTATTAAGTTCATAAGGTTTTAGTAAAGCTATGGCGATAAAACAAAAAGGAATAGAACTAACGACTAGACTTAATGTAATATCTTTAATAAGTGGGGTATTTTCTAGTAGTAATATTTTTTTAATAGTATCAACCATATTATTACCGTCTATAATAGGCTTTATATTAGATATTTTAGTATTAAGATAAGGTATTGAGAATAAACTTATTCCCAATACTACATCTTTAACTGGGCTTAATAATTGACTACTTATTATTACTATATCTTGTGCCAAAGTTGTAGGTTTTTTATTCTTATTTACATCTATATAAGTATTCATAGATTATGCTCCTTTCTCCCCAATGTAGGGGGAAGAGAGAAAATATCTCTCTCATACTATTTGTTAGAATTTTCTCGAACTTTAAATCTTTTACATCCATATTCAATATCTTCATATACTTCCCACATTTTATCTGCTAATTTAGCTTGTTCAAATAGTATTGCATAAGTAGTAGCATAGTTAATAAAATTGTAAGTTAGTGAACTTTTTATTTGTTGACAATATTTCCACCAAGCTAAATACATACCAAAATATGCTTTAGACCAAACAGAATAATCATTGACTTTTTCACCAACTACTATAATTTTATCGTAGTTTAATAGTGCCTTTATATAATCTTCTTTATTATTATTTTTTAGAATGTTTTCAGCTTCTACAAATAGAGCTTTAATTTCTTCGTTATCAATATTTTCGATGTCAAATATTTCATTTATGACTTCATCAATGTACATAATTTTATCCTTTCTGTCCCTCTAGGGGACGAGAGCATTTAAGCTCCCTTATTATTTAATTATTTAATTGAGGGGAGATAAGTCCCCTTATTTAACTTTATTTTTCTTGTAGTAATTCGATTTTGTCAGCTGTTGCTCTTAATTCTGCTTTGCCATATTCAAGTTTTGATATAGTTAAAACTAGATTTACAAATTTACAAGCAACTTCTTCGCCAGTCTTATAAGCTGGTGTAGTACAAATGCCTGGTACTTTAACGTCTAACTTTTCATATATGATATTTTTCTCTGGGTTATGTACCATTATTGTATATTTAGTGCCAGCTATTTGGTCTGTATATTTCTTTGCAACTTGGTCATATTCTTTGTAACTTTCCATAGCAATTAGTAAAAATTGATTTTGTCCTAGTATGTTTTTATTTACTTCTAAATAACTTGATTTTACTTCCATAATCGTATTTCTCCTTTCTTCAAAATTTTTATAGTTCCGAACTATTGACTATATTATATTCGCATACTTGAATATTTCAAAAAAATATGTTATAGTAATTTTTGTAAAAATAAAGAAACATTTTTAAGGAAGATTTTATGAGAGATTATAAATATATTGTTGAAATATCAAGGGAAAATAAAAAATTGATAGGTAAATTATATAATAAGAAAAAGGGTATTAATAGCCCAGAAACATATACTTTTTGTCCTACAAATTTGTTATGCGACTTAACAATTATGAATAAAAATCATTATTTTAAAAACGATAAAAACTTGCAGAATATGGGGTATAAAACAGAATATGCTTTTGGAAAACCAATACATATTGATAAAACCGAAAATCTTTATTATTATTACCCATTGGCAGAACTAATAAAAGATAGCATTTTAAATAATAAAAAAATTTCAATAGAAGAATTAGAGAGAATAAAACTATTTTTTAATATTAATCTAAATTATAGTATTTCATTAAAAGAAAATAACCCATTATATGAAAAATTAAATGGAAAGAAAGATATTAAAGAATTTACATATATACCATTAGAATATGGTCATTGTAATATAAATAAAATATTTGAAGATAATAAAACAAAGTCTTATAAATATATATACAAATGCGATACTTTAACGGAAGTAATTTTTTCAATTTTACATTACTTAATAATAAACAAATACAATAAAGTAAGAAGATGTAATCATTGTGAAAAATTATATTTTTACCAACATAGCAATAGTGAATTTTGTAATAGAAAAACACCTATAAAAGAATACGAACATTTAGAGTGTAAACAAGCTGTCAAAAATATAAAACAATTATGTAAAAGACGTAACAAAATTATAGATGAAAAAATAGATAATGAATATTACCATAACTTAAAAAAATATAGAGCAAGTTGGAAAAAATATAAAGAAATAGTTAATAAAGAGCCAACGGTTGAACATTTAAGGCAACTTGCAACATTAACAAGCAAAAAATATGTTAAAAAACATTTTTATATAGATGAAAATTAAATATAAAATATAAAAAAGTAATTTTGGATCAATTAAATTAGCATCCAAAATTACTATTTTTTATATTTTTTTAGCAACTACGACCATACGTCCATTTTCTTGTGAATATTCACAAGTTATTAATGTAATTAGTTGGTTGCCATACTCTGATGTTTTTCCAGTATCATATAATTGTATACTTTTACAATTATTGATGTATTCGTTGTATTGATTTTCATTTTCAAAATTATAATAATGATAAAATCTAAATACATTTTTTTCATCTTGATAAAATACTCTTGACTTGAAAACGTATATTATTTCGTATTTTTCTTCGCTTTCATCTGTTGCTAGTTTTATTGTAGGGTGTTTCTCATAAAAATCTTTATCTTGATATTTCAATAAGTCATTAAACATTTGACCATCTTTCATATTATGCCCATAGATTATTACATTTGAATTATTATCTTTCAAGTTTGAATTAGAATTTATAAATACAGAGCCATAACTATTTTTTTCCTTTTTGTAATTATGTGTTAAGTAATAGTCGTTATCTTCTGTTTGTAGTAGAGGGTAGTTAATACTTGTATCTTCAATTTGTATCCAACCTTTTACGTCTGTATTATCTTGTTGCAATTCTTTTACTTTATCTACAAATTGACTATTTACTTGTACTAATTCTTCTGTTGTTTCATTTGGAATTGCATCGTCATATAGTGCTTTATTTTTGTTTGAAAGAATAAAACTATATATTAAATAAGAAACAGCACTTATAAAGCAAATAGAAAGAAATACAATTAATATTATTTTAATCTTTTTACTTTTATTTGATGACTTTTTCTTTTCCATTGCATAACTCCTTTATAAATTAATACCCTAGAATTATATTATAATTCCTATAATAATTCTAGGGCATAGTTTATTATTTTTATTTTTTAAATTTTAATATTGCTATTCCACCTAATGAAACAAGAGCAATTACACTTGCAAATACTGTATAATTTACAATACCGTGTTTTTGGTTCATTGTCTAATACTCTATTAGTAGTGGTTGTAGTGTTTAAAGCTATCATAAATGGAGATAGTTCATCGACAGTAATAGTTGCTTTTCCGTCTTTTACTGTTGCTGTTAATGTTTCATACTTATTATTTTTCATTTTATGTAATATTTTTACTTCTTTTCCGTTATATTTACTTCCAAGAGTAAATGTAACTGACATATTCTTAGTAGTATCTCCGTGAGAAGTTAGTTCATAGCAACCAATAATATTAGTAAGTCCTTCACCTTTTAATTTTTTTGCCATTTCCTTGTATACACTATCTGTTTTTCCTATTGTCATCATAGTTATTGGTGTTCCGTTTGTTAACGTGAAACCATATCCTTCATATATTTTTATTCTTTTTGTTAAATAATAAACGTCATTTTTGTATAACTTTACATCTGCATCATAAATTGCCATCCAACTACCATCACTATCGCCACCAGCACCTTCTACAAATACTTGAACAGATTTATCGTTAATTGTATTTACAATAAAAGTTTGAAGGCTATTCTCATCTAAGTAGTCAATCTCTGTTCCTAGTTCAAAAAGTCGATATATTTTTTCATCTAATTTATTTGCTACATTTGTAACATAGTTTTTATCTGTGTCGTTACGATTAGAACTATTGCTATATTTAATTGTGAATTCTTTTGAAGCAATGTATTCATCATCAGCACTTCGTATTAAATCAACATATGCCTCATATATATCACTTCCATAATTAACTTCAATATAATAGTCTGTTCCTAACTCAATTTCTGCACTTTTAAGAAGGCTCTCAACCTTCGTTTTTACTGCTGACACAAATTTTTCATAATTTTCTCCTTCAACTTCTTTAAGGTCAACTGTTATAGTATCTCCAATACTATTTAATGTATTTTCATCTATTGTTACTGCTGTACTTGTTGCTTCATTTTGTGTTACCCCTGTTGCTTGTACCATATTTGTATTAAATAGGCACATAGATATTAGTAATATTGCTACTAATAATAAAATTTTAAAATTCGATTTTGTTTTCATCTCTTGAAAACCCCCTTCTTAAATAAATTACAAAAATTTTATCATAAAAATATAATAAAATCAATACTTTTAGATAAAATTGTTAAGAATTACCTAACATACTTTTGTTAGCTATTACACTACAATAATGTTAGGAGGTACTTAACTATGGAAAAATTAAAATTTGATAAAAACATTTATAATACTATTAGAAAGAACATTAAGAAATATAGACGTCAAAGAAAAATGACATCAGCAGAACTTGCCGAGCTTATAGATTTATCACACGATTTCATAAGACAGATAGAAAGTGAAAAAACAGCATATAATTTTTCTGTTGAAACTTTTTATAAAATCTCTGTTGCACTTGATGTTACTCTTGATATGCTAATACAAAAGTAAAAAATAGTTACTAGAAGATATATAAATATATAATTGTATCTTCTATTTTTGTTCTCTACAAAATGTTTGTTTTAAATGTTCTGCTTGTTGTTTTGTTAAATGATTATTAATAACAGCTAAATTAATCAATGATTTTATATTTTCCCATTTCATAGTTTTACATTTTCCTTTTGCTGTAAGTTCTACATATTCTACTATTTCTTCAAATATATAATAAGGTACATCAAAATTTTCATTTATATTTTCCATTGTATTGTTCCTTTTGTTAGTTTGGCAAATTGAAGTTATTAGCATTTTATCATAAAAACATTTTTAATGCAACAAATTACTTCGATAAATTGAAAAAAGTTGTAAAAATTTCAATTAGCCAAAGTAGTGTAACATTGTATTTTCGTATAATTTTATTAGTTTTTCAAATGTTAAATAGGGGTGAAACTTATGAAATTATCAAATGCAATAAGAAAAAGAATTAGATATTACTTGAAAGAGCAAAATGTAAATGTATGGACTTTATGCAAATTATCTGGAATTCCGTGTTCTACAATATCTACTTTTATGAGTGGCAAAACAGAATTAATAAAGTTAGATACTCTATTACATATATGTGAGGGTTTTAATATTACTCTTGGGGAATTTTTTACAGATGCAATATTTGATGATGCTGAACAAGATTAAATAATATTTATATAATGACTATAGGCAGTATATATTGTACATATAAACTATTTTTCTAACAAAATTTATTAAATTTTCTAACACTTTTAAAATTTGATATAAAAGCATAAAAATCTTAAAAGTAATTATTTTTGTAAGTATATAACAAATGAATACTTACAACTGCAATACTTATACAAGTTTTATAAAACATTAAAAATTACTATAAAACAATAACCAACAAATATAAAACTGTACTTAGGAACCAGTGCCAACGGCGTGGAGGTTCGAGTCCTCTCATCCGCACCAACGACGTATCTGTTCGAACTAATAGAACAGAGTATATAAGTATCATTCTGAAAAAGAATGATATTTTTTTTATTGTACAAATATTATATTTGCTTAATTTAAAGATAAAATGATAATATAGTAGCACAAAAAAGACTTGGGATTTATCCCAAGTCTTTTTTGTGCTAGAAAACCAAATCATTATTTCTGTATACACCTGAACTTTCAATTGAATTAAATTCACAAATATCAAAGATAACTTCTCCATGATTATCATATTCAAAAAAGTCAACACAGTAAGATGAAGGAAAAATAGATATTTCTGATAAATTATTTATTTTTTTTTGAATTTTTTCAATAACATATGGTTCAATATCTACTAAATCATCAGATGCTCTAGATATGCACCAGATTTTATTTTTTACAACAAAAACTCGCCATTCCCGTTTTCCATAATCATCTTTAATAATGGAAAGGGCATCTGTTACCAATACGGGTGTTGAGTTATCAGATATCAACATATTACCGCCAAACAAACTATGTCCTACATAAGAAAACAAACCTTTGGAATTGTCCATTTGCATAATATGACAGATGTTTGAAAATTGTTTTTTTACGGTTTTTAAGAAAAATTTATTTCCATATTTTTTCTCGTAAAAATGAAGATTGTTTTGAATTTCTCCAAATGTAGTCCTTAAAAATTTTCTTTGAACATCAATATAGTCAAACCAATTTTCAACAATTTTTGAATCTGCTAGTGTGACAATAGATTTCCCTCCATTGTTTTCTATTGCATTAAGTAATTGTTCTGATTCTTGAATTTTACATCTTGGAAAAATTTCTTTTCCACTGATGTCAATAACATTGCCATTATAATCAATAAAAGTTTGTGTTCTTAAATCAAATAATAATAATTTACCTTTCTGCTTTGCTAGCATTACGTCTTCCTGGGCTATTTGATAAAAAAATCTTTCCCTATGATTAGTGTATTGCTCTAGGTCAAAGAATATCGAAATATCTCCAGTTTTTGTAGGAAAACAATAGTAATCCAATTTAATTCCTCCTTTGATGTATAAATTTATATATGAAAACCCAACATAACAATGTTAGGATAACAAAAGGAAATATATATCAAACAGCAATCTGCTATATCATAAGTATTTTAACATATTTAACATAATTTTTCAAGCTATGTATGCTGAGTTTCAAAATGAAGTCCGACACTTTTAAAAAAATTAAATATTTGTAAGTTATATCTGAATTTTAATACTC
>CANQIC010000010.1 GCA_947623865.1 uncultured Clostridia bacterium
ACCCCAGTTCAATATAGAATTCAACTAGGGTTTCCATAGAATTGTTTTTTTGTGTCTACTTTTTGTTGACAAGTTCACTTTTATAATTAAAGGTGAGTCTTTTATTTTAAAAAAATTAAAAAAGTGTAATAATAATCTTCTTATCCTAATATACATTTATTAAAGTTGAATTGTACAAACATTTTATTAGGAGGGAATATTAGTATGGAGAATCTAGAAATATATGAGGACATTGCTAATCGTACAGATGGAGATATATATGTTGGAGTAGTTCGGACCTGTTAGAACTGGTAAATCCACATTTATTAAAAATTTTATGGATTTATTAGTTATACCTAATATACAAAACACATATAAAAGGGAAAGAGCAAGAGATGAACTTCCACAAAGTGCAGCAGGTAGAACAATAATGACGACAGAGCCAAAATTTGTACCAAATGAAGCAGTAGAAATTACAATAGGAGAAAACCTAAAATTAAAGACACGTTTAGTAGATTGTGTTGGATATTTAGTAAATAATGCACTTCGGATATATGGAAAATGATGTTCCAAGAATGGTAAAAACACCTTGGTCAGATGAGGAAATACCATTTGAAGTTGCAGCAGAAGTAGGAACAAAAAAAGTTATTACAGAACATTCAACAATAGGTATATTAGTTACAACTGATGGAAGCATAACAGAAATACCAAGGGAAGATTATATTGAAGCAGAAGAAAGAGTTGTAAGAGAATTAAAAGAATTAAACAAACCATTTGTAATTGTACTAAATACAAATAATCCATATTCAGATTATTGTAAAGAACTCGCAAGAACGTTAGAAGATAAATATGGAGTTGCAGTACTTCCTACTGATTGTACAAATCTAAATATGGAAGATGTAAATGATATCTTTGGTAAAATTTTATATGAATTCCCAGTAGAGAGAATCAATTTAAACTTTCCAAGTTGGATAGATGGATTATCAGATGAGCACTCATTAAAACAAGAGTTATTTACTAATATAAAAGAAGCATTTAAAGATACAAATGCGGTAAAGAATGTAAATATAGGAATAGAAAGAGTAAGTAGTTCAGAAATTGTTGAACAAACTACAATAAAAGAAATAAATCTTGGAAATGGATCAGTAACATTAGATATTCAGCTTCAAAACAATTTATTCTATCAGGTATTAACCGAAATAACGGGAGTAGAAGTACAAAATGAAGCAGATTTATTTTCAACTATTTCTAATTTATCAAAAGTAAAGAAAGAATATGATAAAGTTGCTATAGCATTAGAAGAAGTAAAACAAAAAGGATATGGAATAGTTACACCTAGTATGGAAGAACTTATATTAGATGAACCAGAAATGATGAAACAAGGTTCAAGATTTGGAGTAAGATTAAAAGCAAAAGCACCATCTATACATATGATTAGAGCAGATATTGAAACAGAAGTATCACCAATAGTAGGAAGTGAAAAACAATCAGAAGAACTTGTAAACTACTTACTTTCTGAATTTGAAAACGATCCAATAAAAATTTGGGAATCAAATATATTTGGAAAGAATTTACATGAATTAGTAAATGAAGGACTTCAAAACAAATTATACAGAATGCCAGAAGATGCACAACAAAAACTTCAAGAAACATTAGAAAGAATAATAAATGAAGGAAGTGGAGGATTAATCTGCATAATATTATAAAACAATAAAAACGGGTACATCCCGTTTTTTTGTTGTTTAATAAATTGGAATTTGGGAAACATTTTGCTCGGAGCAATTTCTCCATTTTTTTTCGATGAAACGTTTGAAACAATTTACTAGGAGCGAAAAAATTCAATTAAGGATGGAGAAATTGCTCCGAGCAAAATGTTTCCCTTGAAAAAATAAAAATATGTGTTAAAATAGAAGGAAAGTTATAAAGGAGACAAAGTATGCTAAAAGAACATGGATTTGTAAGATGTGGAGCAATAGTTCCAAGATTAAAGGTTGCAGATGTAGATTTTAATGTAAATGAGATAATTAATCAGATAAAAAGAGCAGAATGCAAAAAAATACAAATAGCTTGTTTTCCTGAATTATCCATTACAGGATATTCTTGTGGTGATTTGTTTTATCAAGATATATTAATTGAAAAAGCAAAAAATGGATTAAAACAAATATTAGAAAAAACTAGAGATATAGATATTATAAGTATACTAGGAATGCCAATAAAATCTGAGAATCAGTTATTTAATGTAGCTGTTGTAATTCAAAAAGGTGAAATTTTAGGAATAGTTCCTAAAACTTTTATTCCTAATTATGCAGAATTTTACGAAAAGAGATGGTTTGCATCTAGCAAAAATGCTAAACAAAATGAAATAGTTCTGTTTGGCAAAAAAATACCTTTTGGAATAGATTTATTATTCAAAGATAAAGAAAATGAAGATATATGTTTTGGAATAGAGATATGTGAAGACTTATGGGCAGTTGAATCTCCAAGCAATAAAATTGCATTAAATGGGGGAACTATAATATTCAACTTATCTGCAAGTAATGAGGTGGTTGGAAAAAACGAATATAGAAAAGATTTAGTAAGAATCCAATCTGCTAAAACAATTTCTGGTTATGTATATTCTTCAAGTGGAGTAAATGAATCTACTACGGATACAGTATTTTCAGGCTCGAGTATGATTTATGAAAATGGAAAATGTCTTGCAGAAAATGAAAGATTTGATTTTGAAACTAGTTTAATATATACAGATATAGATACAAAAAGGATAATGAATGATAGAATAAAAAATATAAGCTATATGGGAGATATAGATATATTAAATTTCAGAAAAATCGATGTAGAAATTATAGATTGTATAGAAAGTTTGGAACGAAAATATGAAGAATACCCATTTGTTCCAACTGATAAAAAAAAAATAAATGAAATTTGCAATGAAATATTAAATATTCAAAGCTATGGATTAGCTAAAAGGCTATTACATACTAAAATAGATAAAGTTGTAATAGGAATTTCAGGAGGACTTGATTCTACTCTTGCTTTTTTAGTAGCTATTAGAGCATATAAAGTATTAGGTTTTTCAAATGAGAATATAATTGCAATAACAATGCCTGGATTTGGGACAAGTCCTAGAACTTATGAAAATGCTAAAAACTTAATTAAGAATTATAATGCAACATTTAGAGAAATTGATATAACTAAAGCTTGCGTAAGACATTTTGAGGACATAGGACATGATAAAAGTAAGTATAATGCAACATATGAAAATGCACAAGCACGAGAAAGAACTCAAATTTTAATGGATGTTGCGAATGAAGAAAATGCAATAGTTATAGGCACAGGAGATTTATCAGAACTTGCACTTCGGATGGTGTACATACAATGGAGACCAGATGAGTATGTATGGAGTAAACAGTAGTATTCCGAAAACATTAGTAAGATATCTGATTAAATGGGTTGCAGAAAGTACCGAAAAAGAAGAATGCAAAAAAACTATATATAATATTTTAGATACACCAATATCACCAGAATTATTGCCACCAGATAATGAAGGTAATATAAAACAGATGACTGAAAGTTTAGTGGGCCCATATGTATTACATGATTTTTTCTTATATCATTTCTTAAGATATGGAGCATCGCCTAAAAAGATATATTACATTGCTTGTGAAACATTTGACAAGAAGTTTAACAAAGAAGAAATAAAGAAATGGCTAGAAATATTTATAAAGAGATTCTTTACTCAGCAATTTAAAAGAAATTCAATGCCAGATGGACCAAAAGTAGGAACCATAAGCCTATCACCAAGAGGCGATTTAAGAATGCCGAGTGACGTTAGTTTTGAAACATGGATAAAAGATATATAATAGAGGAGGAAAAATGAGTAAGTTTAAATCAGGTTTTGTATCAATAATAGGAAGAACAAATGTAGGAAAGTCAACATTAATAAACAACTTAGTTGGAGAAAAAGTTGCTATTACTGCAGATAAACGACAAACTACTAGAACTGCAATAAAAGCAATTGTAAACAGAAAAAATTCTCAAATTGTTTTTATTGATACTCCAGGGATACACAAACCAAAAACAAAACTTGGTGAGACAATGAATGAAACAGCTTGGGGAACTTTACCAGATGTTGATATATTATTATTCATTATTGAGGCAACATCAGAAAAAATTGGAAAAGGTGATAGTTTAATACTAGAAAAAATTAAAGAAAAAAATAAAAAAGTAATATTAATTATCAATAAAATTGATTTAATAGAAAAAGAAAAACTGTTAAAACTAATAGATATATACAGAAAAGAATATAACTTTGAAGCAATAATTCCAATATCTGCTTTAAAAAATGAAAATACAAATAAAATACTAGATGAAATAGAAAAGCACATTCCAGAAGGACCTGCATATTATGATATAGAGGAATATACTGATCAAACTGCAAGACAATTAATGGAAGAAACTATAAGAGAAAAAGCATTAAAATTATTAGATCAAGAAGTTCCACATGGTATACTTGTAGAAGTAGAAAAAATGAATTTAAGGAAAACAACTAAAGGTGAGGAAATTTACGATGTAGAAGCTACAATATTTGTCTTAAAAAAATCACATAAAGGTATTGTAATAGGTAAAAATGGAGCAATGCTAAAAAAGATTGGAATGTATGCAAGACAAGATATGGAAAGAACATTAGACACAAAAATAAATTTAAAATTATGGGTAAAAATTAAAGAAAATTGGCAAGATAATCAAAGTATACTAAAAAGATTTAAAAGTGAATAAAAACTATAAAATTACAAAAGATAAAATTAAAGGTGTGAGTGATTAATTACTATTAAATTTTTTTACACATAAGACAAGGAGATGAAGACATATGATAAGGGAAATGGCATGGAATACCTTTAAGAATACAGGAGATATAAATACATTTTTAGAATTAAAACAAGTAATAGATGTAGAAGAAAATTTGAAGGCGGCAAATTATGAAATTATTAAAAGTGAAGGGATTAATAATTGCAGAAAAGACAGTAGCAGATTTTGATAAAATTGTAACAATATTAACACCAAACATGCGGAAAGATTGAGGCAGCAGCTAAAGGCTCAAGAAGACCTAAAAGTCTTCTTATGGCTGCTACTCAATTTTTGTGTTTTGGAGAATACGTATTATATAAAAGTGGAAATACATATTCTATTAATTCTTGTGAAACAATAGAATTATTTTATAACATAAGAACAGATTTAGATAAGTTAAAATATGCAGCACATATAACAAAGATAGTAAATGATGTAACAACTGAAAACCAAAATACATATAAAGTAATGCAGCTTTTTTTAAACACACTATATATGATATCTGAAACAGATAAAGATTTAAGCTTAATAAATTCAGTATTTACATTAAGACTTTTATCTATAATAGGATTTAGACCAATGATAGATGAATGTAAAAACTGTAAATCAAAAGAAGATTTAACATATTTTAGCTTTAGAGATAGTGGATTTAAATGTTCTGTTTGTAGCAAGCAAGACAAAGGGGCAATAGAAATTTCAGTAACAACAAAAGATGCTATAAGGTATATAATACTTGCAGATGCAAAAAAGATATTTTCATTTGAAGTTCCTAAAGAAACAATAAAAGAATTAGAAATAATATCCAAAATTTATTTACAAGAAAAATTAGAGAAAGAATATAAATTTTAATTTGAATGATGAATTTATCCCTATAGACAACAATTTATTAAAATATCTCTTGCGTATTTTTTATTATTCATATATAATCGAGACATGAAATAAATTATACAATAGTGAAAAGTGAAGAGTTAAAGGTTAAAAGTACAAAACTCTTCGAGTTTTGAGAGGAGAGATTTATATGAATATAACAATAACAGGTAAAGACGTAAAGGCAACAGAAGCTATAAGAGACTATGTTGAAAAGAAAATGGAAAGAGTAGAAAAATATTTTGATGGAGATATTGAAGTAGCTGTTACTATAAAAGCAGAAAAAACACAGCAAATCGCAGAGATGAGTGTAAAAGTAAAACAAGATACATATAGAGCTGTAACTGCACACAAAGATATGTATGCATCTATTGATAAAGATATAGATATACTAGAAGGACAAATAAGAAAATGGAAGACAAGAAAGGATAAAGCTAATAAAGATGATTCTATAAAAGTAATGGCAGGAAATTTTGAAGAAGAAGCTAAATTAGAAAATGAGATAATTAAAACGATATATTATGATATAAAACCTATGACTCCAGAAGATGCAAAATTAAAATTACAAGAAAAACCACAAGATAGGTTTATAACATTTATAAATCAAGAAACAAACAAAGTAAATGTATTATTTAAATTAAAAGATAACAAAAACTACGGATTATTAGAACCAGAAAACTAAAATAAAGAGCAGTAATCTGCTCTTTATTTATAAATGCAAAGGAAAATAATATGAAGAATAATGAATCATTAAAGAAAAAATTACAAGAAAATCAAAAACAGAATAAAAGTAGCAATTACATGAAAAAAATTGCTAAAAAATCAACACCTGTAAATGATGCTATAGCAGTAGATACATTAACATCAGCTCTGAAATTAATTAATAAAATAAGAGATTATTCAGAAATGTTTGGATACAATAATATAGGAAGCATCACAGATTTAGAAAAAGATATTAGAAAAGGTGTGAAAGGTAGAGGAAAAAATAAAATATATTCTGAAAATGGTATGTCAGGAATACTAAATATTGGTACAAGTGGAAATAATTATAAGCATACACAAGAAGATTCAATTTTAATATTGTCACATCCTGAAAATAAAGATTTTAAACTAGCACTAGTTGCAGATGGAATAGGAGGACGAAGAAAAGGGGACATATCAAGTTTTATAGCCATATTAACTACATTTAATTGGTTTAGAAATCTTCCAAAGAGTTTTTATAAGAATGATGAAATTGAAATTAAATATGATAATGGAAGAACATATAGCGTTACTTTTAATGATATGATAAAACAACATTTAATTGATATAAATAATATGATTGTTAAAAAATTAGGTGTTTTACCAGGGACAACATTTTCTGCAGCAATTACAAGAAATAAAAATGGAAAGGATAAAGTAACATCTATTTCAATAGGTGATTCTAAAATACTCAAGATATCTAAAAATGGTGAAGTGAATCAATTGTCGAAAGATGATAATTTACTTTCAGAGGGAATTAAAAATGGAAGTTTATATCTAGAAGACTCTAATCCTGATAAAGTATATACATCTAATAGAAAGTATGCATATGTAGATTTAGATATACAATATAAACCAAGGGAGTATGCAAAAAGAACGCATACTTTGGATGAGAAAGATATAAAATTTTATTTAAAAAATAATGTTATAACTGAATGTTTAGGGTGTGGACGAACAGAAGAGCTATTGAGAAAAAAATTAGATAAAAACACAAGAGATTTTATATCAGAATGGGATTTTAATAAAGGAGATAAACTATTATTATGTAGTGATGGTGTATCAGATAATTTTTCTAATCCAGAAATAGCAGGCTTTGTATATACATTTAGAAATTCAACAGAATGCTTAAGGCAAATAGTCAATGGAATATATGATATTGAAAATAAAAAAATAAAAAAAGGAAAAAATAATACTCCGAAGCATTTAAAAAACAATAATAACTTTACAGATACTTTAAAGGGAAGCGAAGATAATATAAGTGCAATTATTATAGATAATGAAGGAGAAGAAAGATAATATGGAATATTCTGAAGCATGCTCTGATATATGGTATTTATTAGAAAATTTAGAACCTAGTGAACTTGCTAAAATACCAAAAAAATTATTAGAAACTATAAATATTTTAAAGATAGATGGCTATACACCTAAAATAGACTTAAATACTCCACTAGAAGAACAAAAAATATCTGAAGCAACTATAGGATTAATATCTTTTATATATAATAACTATTTAGGAACAAAAGAGGAAAAAGAGGAATATGAAAGAAGATATAAAGAATATATAAAATCTAGTAAAGAGGAAAATTATAAAATTGAATTCAAAAATAAAAATACTAAATACGAAGTAAAAGAAAATAAAATGATAAAATACTCTGATAAAAGTAACATATTTTTAAGACTATTACAAAAAGTAAAGAGTTTATTTGCAAAAAAATAGATTATTATATAATATTAATATAAAGAAGGTAGGAGCACATCTCCTGCCTTTATGTATGGTAGTCAAAAATATATTTGAAATAAATTTAAAAATAAAAAAGGAAAGCAATCGCCTAAAATTGATTTTAAATTGGTACCTATTGCTTTTTTATGTAAATAATGATATAATATCAGTCGCAATACACATTGAAAAGTAAATAGTAAATCCATTAAAAATTTTAGGAGGGAAACAATTATGTCAAAAACATTAGAAAACAACACATCCAATGACCTTGCAGTTGCCCAGGAAGCTAGAGCTTTATCTCCAGCACGGCAGTACGAAGATTTGTCTCCGCTTGAAAAACAAACTGTTGATCAGCTTGTTACTAAGCTTACAGATTGCAGTGATGCAGGGTTAAGTAAATTCTCAGCGGAAATTTCTAACAAATCAGCTAGAGCTTCTGTTGATTTCTTGAAAAGCACAAAAATCAATGATCTCGGCGAGTTTGATACTTGTATGCTTGATTTGTCACGCAACCTGCGTTCCATCGATACTAAGAAATTATCGGTAGTGAATCCAAGTCCTACCAGTAAAGTTCCTCTTATCGGTGGATGGCTTTCTAAAACAAAGTTGGCTAAAAAAGTCGACAGTGTTATTGAAAAGCAGGAATCAATCGAAAGAGTTATCAAACGCGAGATTGAAACTCTTGAAGGGATTAAGTTAACTCTTGCTGAAGATAAGACAAGATGTATTTCTATCAGAAAAGATACGGTCGAATTCGCTATCGATCTTGAACTGTTCTATTTTGCTTATCAGCAGAAGAGGATTGCCTTGGAACGGGAATATAACGATTTTGTTAATAGTCCTAGTTACAATCCGGCTAACTTAAACGACAGCGAGCACGCGAATGATCTGCAAGATCAAATGCAAGCTTTAGAAAGGAAAATGGACGCTACCTTGCGTTCTCATGCGAATGCCATTAGCGATATTCCCACTTATTCTATGATTAAGGCTGGCGAAAACGCTATTATTGATGCTATTCAGGACTGCATTGATAATGTCGTTCCGGAATGGGAGAAATCATTTGCAAAAGCAATTCTTTCTTATCGCTTGAATAATGCGGCTACTGTTATCAAGCAAACCAAAGATGCTAACGGCCAAATCGCAATTGCTGCGGCAAGAGTATCTTCTCAAGGAGTAATCAGCGCAGCTGAAGCAATTGAGGCCCCCTTGATGGCAACGCAAGCTCTTCAGGAAAAGAATCAAATTTTCCTTGAAACCATTGATAAATTAGTTCAAATCTCGAAAGAAGCTTCTGAAAGAAGAATCAAAGATGCGGACGTTATTAGAGATGAAGAAAGGAAAACTCTTTTCGCTAATCAGCAAAGGAAGACAGCTACCTTAGTAGAACCTGCCAAAGGAAGTGATGATAATGACTAATCAGAACAATGCAATTTTAGAAGAAGAATTACAGATTCCAGAATTTGTTCCGATTTTCAGTATCTTAGGCTGTAAGGACTGTAATTTCGAGGATAAGTGTAGAGAAACGTATGATATCAATTCTAAATTTGATTGCTATAAGTTTTTACAATCATTTTCATGGATAAAGTTCTCTATTGAAGCTTTATTGCTCATTGTAGTCACTATCTGTAGACTTTTTCATTTTAAGGGATTTTGGTATTCTGTGCTTGTCATTGTTCCTGTATTTGCAATTCTTGTTTTATTGGATATTATATCTGATAAAATATGTAAGAATATTCTTACTAAAAAAGAACTTGCAAGAAAGCAAGAATATGACACTACAGTGAAGCAAATTAAAGCAGACAATGAAGCTATTCGAAAAAGAAACCTCGGCATTACAGAGGAATTAGAAAAATTTCTAAATGACTCTGCTATCCTTGTAGAAGGTTTAAAAGAAGCTTTTTCTAGTTTTAAGGAGGCCTCTGAAACCTTTTCAGAGGATGAAAAGAGAGTTGATCAAAAGATGCAAGCTGTTATTAAACAGTTAGATAGCTTAAATCAGAAACTCTCAAAGGATAATTTTGAAAGTAGCTATATTTCCACTCTTTATAATGTTCACTTACCGAAGCTGTTAGAATATACTTATGAATTTTTAACACTTCGGAGAGAACATAACTTAAGCAAAGAACAGATAGTAAATTTTGCAGATTTATTGGAAGTCTTTCGCATTAAGATATCGAACAACAACCAGTATGTGCAGGATCAGACGCGAGATGATTTTACTTATAAAATCGTAGCTTTAAATGAATCTGTATTACCTGGCATTGATGGAAGTGAGGAGAGTGGTAATCATGACTAATGCTTCTAAATTTAAGAGTCAACGTATATGTCTTTTATCCATTATCTTTGTCATTATACTAATTGTGGTTGGTATTTATTCTGGCGTATATCATGCAAGTCATATTAAGCAGACACCTATTTCTGTTTGTTTAAATGAGGATACCAGAAGTATCTTTAAAAAACAATATGAGAAAAAATCTTTCCATAGAAATTATGCCTATGAAGAAGCTACTGATTATAATGCTGATTTGGTATTTACTTCGGATATTAATTCGATTGATACTAAACAAAATTATTCGGTAGAAGCTTATTCTCCATTAGTCATTTGCCTGAAGGATACTAAGGATTTAAATAGTTTTTTAAAGAGTAAAACCAAACAAGGATTTTTAACTTGTAAAAATACCAAGATAAAAAATAAAGAATCAGACGAAGTTACTTGTGACTTTAAGAGAGTTATCAATGCTGTTTTAAATGGACAGGATTGGTCTGATTTGGGAGGTACGGATCAAAAGATTACAATTTATTGTCCTACTTCCGATACTGTCGAAGGTAGATTGTTCTATGAGTTTTTGCTCATTACCATTAATGATGGTAAATATCCTACTTCTAACACGGATAAGATAAAAGAAACGGCAGATCGATTTTTAGATTCTCCGAATGTAATTCAAACGGATGTTGCATCAAAAATTGATAAGCTCGACTCATCTTTAAAATACGGCGATATGTATATTTTATTTGAGAACAGTTTATTAGCATCTGCTGATTCAGATGCAGATATCTGCGTGACTTATCCTGAATTGACGGTAGTAAAGCAATTGTATTTACAATATCGTAACAGGGAAATTGAAGAAGGGGTTAGTAAACAGTTTGATAAAAGTACTCTTCTTAGTAATAGTTTATCTTCTGATTTATATAACGATAAATTCAGAACAAAGGATAGTACTTCTGTTCTAAATCCAAATTTCCTTAATATACAAGATGGATTTAACAATTATGATTTGAACAATTAATCAATTCATAATCTATTTACTCAGTCTAAGGTTTCTTAGATTATTGCAAAAAGGAAAGGCAGGAGCACATCTCCTGCCTTTATGTATGTTTAGATAAAACACAATAAAACCAAGAAAAATACTTCTGCCATTAATCTAACATAGTTAGTAAGCTTATTTCATTTGGCTTTCAGCTTGTTGTATCATTTTTTTAACCATGTTTCCACCGATTCTACCAGCATCTTTAGATGATATATCACCATTGTAACCGTTTTTTAAGTTAACTCCAACTTCTGAAGCTACTTCATATTTGAATTTATCTAAAGCTTCTTTAGCTTCTGGAACTAATCTTCTACTTGTGTTTGAGTTTGCCATTCTTTTCACCTCCTAGGATATGAATTAAATCATTTAAAAGCATGTTTGCTTTTCAATATTTATGATGTACAGCAAAAAAAATTTTAAACTAGAAATTTTTGTTAATTTTTTGTTTTATGTTGTAAAAAAATAAATTAATGATATATAATAATGAAAAATATTTTGGAGGTTATAATAATAAAAATGTATAAATTAATAACAATTGACATTGATGGAACGCTTTTAAATTCATATGGGGAAATTACTGATAAAAATAAACAAGCAATACAAAAAGCATTGGATAAAAATATTGATGTTGTACTTACATCAGGAAGAATGCCAAAAGCAATTTTGCCAATTGCAAATGAAATAAATTCCAACAAGTATTTGATATCTGGAAATGGAGCTACAATTTATGATATCCAAAATGATAAAATAGTTTACAGCAATTATATGAGTAAAAAGAAAGTTTTAGAAATTATTGACATATGTAAAAAAAATAGTATGTTTTATAATATATATACAAACAATATAGTACTAACAGAATCACTAAATTATAATATTCTCTTTTATCATAATGAAAATAAAAAAAATCCAGAAAACAAAAGAATAAAAATAAATGTAGTAGATGATTTATATGAATATATAAAAAATTATAAAGGAGATGACTTTTTAAAATTTACAATATGTGATAGTGATAAAATGGTTTTTAAAAGTATAATGAGCAAATTAAAAAACATTAATAATATAGATGTTTTAGAGGTTGCTCATATGTCAAAAAAAATTATAAAACATGGCACAGACGATTTTGAAATATCATACTTCTATACTGAAATTACAAATCAAAATGTAAATAAATGGTCTGCAGTAGAAGAACTTATAAAAATATTAAATATAACTAAAGAAGAAGTTTTAGCAATAGGAGACAATATAAATGATAAAGAAATGGTAGAAAATGCAGGTCTTGGAATAGTTACAGGGAACAGTTCTCCACTAATGAAAGAAATAGCTGATGAGGTTGTTGCATCTAACAATGAAAGTGGTGTAGCAGATGCAATAGAGAAATACATAAACTAATTGTTACATTAATGTTACAAACATATTATATTTAAATTACAATCGCCCTAAATGTTGTTTTTAGGGTGATTTTGTTGTAGAATAAAAGTAAATTACTATGTTATTAGGAGGAATTTAATATGGTAGCAAATCCAATGCAAAAAAGAGCAAGAAATTCATTTTTATTAGGTATGATGATTACACTTATAATATGTGCGATTATAGGAGTTTTAGCATATTTTTTATTGTCAAGTCAAGATAAAGCAAAAGAGAAAGAGGAAGGGACTCTTACATATGCTTATAGATTAAAAGTAGATATCAAATCTGGAGAAGAAATAACTTTAGATAAAGTAGAATCAGTTTTAGTTACAGAAAAAGCAGTTCCAGCAGGAGCGTTTGCTTCTAAAACTAAGAATGAGAATTCAAAAGGAAGAGAAACATGGACAGATAAAGCTTTTCCAAGTGGATATAAAAGTAAATTAGATTTAAATGCTGGAACCATTCTAGGAGAAAATTTGGTTTACGAAGAAGAAGAATTATCAAGCGATACAAGATATGTTGAATATAATATGTTAGTATTACCAACTACAATAGTTGAAGGAGATTATATTGATATTAGATTAACACTTCCAAATGGACAAGATTTAATAGTTGTATCTAAAAAAGAAGTTAAATCATTATTAGGAGATACGATAGGATTAGAGCTTTCAGAGGGCGAAATTCTAATGATGGAAAGTGCAATTGTTGAAGCATACATCATGTCTTCATCAAAGTTATATGCAATACAATATATAGAACCAGGAATGCAAGATGCAGCAGTAAAAACATATACACCAACTACAGCAGTTCAAAACTTAATTGCTGCTAATGGAAATATAAAAAATGAGGCTAAATCTGCATTACAAGCAAGATTTGATCAAAACATGAGAGGATATATAGATGGAGATAAAAATGCATATTCAGCAGATTCACAAACTAATTTAGAAACAAAAATGCAAGAACAAATAGAAAATGCAAAAGCAGCAAGAGAAGCATATTTATCAGGACTAACAAGCTACTAATTAAGGAACAAATTTAGAATACTGACATCACTAGAACATAATAGGGACATAACTCAATCTATGAGGAATACCTGTAAGTGAGGTGTGTTCCTATACATTAAAAATAGGAGGATATTGAGTTGAAAAAAATAGGATTTATAGGAGCATTTGAAAAAACAGATTTAATAGTTTATGTAGCTAAGATTTTAACTGAAGCAGGTAAAAGGGTATTAGTTATAGATACAACAGTTCTAGAAAAAGCAAGATATATTGTACCTACAATTGCTCCAACTAAATTCTACGTTACTGAATTTGAAAAAATTGATATAGCAATTGGATTTGAAAATTTTGAATCGGTTAATAAATATTTAGGAAACATAGAAGGTGATTATGACATTATATTACTAGATATAGATTCACCAGAAAAATTCAACTCTTTTGGAATGACAGATGCAGAAAAGCTATACTTTGTTACAGCATTTGATAATTTTTCCTTAAAAAAAGGAATTGAAATTATAGGTAATATGACATCAAAAGTTAGAATGACAAAAATATTATTTGAAAGAGATATAATTCAAGAAAATGATGAATATTTAAATCTTTTATCTCTTACATCTCCTATTGAATGGGAAGAAGAAAAGTTATATTTCCCATATGATCAAGGAGATTTAACTGCAATAATTGAAAACCAAAGAGTATCTAAGATAAAATTTAGGAATTTAAGCGATCAGTATAGAGATTCTCTATATATGTTAGCTCAAGAAATAGTTCCGGAAATAAAAGCTGGAAAAATAAGAAAAATTATGAAAAATATATAAGGAGATATAAAATGGCAATAATATCATTTTGGAGTAATGGAAGAGGAGAAACAGGAAAAACAGCATCAATAGCTGCAATAACAACATTTCTTGCAATACAACATAATTATAAAATATTAATTTTAGACACAAAATATAATGATTATTCTTATCAAGATTGTTATTGGCAAGAAGATAAAACAATAAGTTTAATCCATAAAGATGCTGCAAAAGCAAATATTGCATCTGGAATTACTGGGCTTTCAAAAGCAATACTTAGTAATAAAACTTCACCAGAAATAATTACAAATTACACAAGAATAGTTTTTAAAGATAGATTAGAATTACTAACAGATACTGATGCAGAAATAGAAGATTATGAAATTCATAAAAAAGTATTTAGAGATATCGCCAAAATTGCAAGTAGATATTATGATTTAGTATTTATAGATATAGACAGTAGTTTAGATAAAAGTACTATTAATTCATTATTAGAAGTATCAGACTTAATTGTACCTAATTTGTCACAAAAAATGAGACAAATTAATGATTATTTAAATGAAAAAGAAAACAATATGATATTACAGGAAAAAGCAGTTTTACCACTTTTAGGAAGATACGATAAAAATTCAAAATATACAGTAAAAAATGTATCAAGATATATGAAAGAACGTGAAAAAGTTTGTGCTATACCGTATAATACTCTATTTTTTGAAGCATGTAATGAAGGAACTGTTGATGATTTCTTCATAAAACTAAGGAAAATAAATCCAAAAGATAAAAATGCATTATTTATTGAGGAAGTAAAAAATACGGCAGAAAAAATTATTTATAAATTACAAGAATTACAAATGAGGATGTAAGAGAGGTGTTCATAAAATGAATGTTACAAATATTTTATTAACATTTGTAGTATTGATAATAGTAGGAATATTAATTAAATATTATATAAATAAAAATAAAAATGCGGTTGAAGAAGAAACAGTAGATGTAGATGATAAAACATATACAATTGAAAAAATGACTGAATTTGTAAAAAGAAGACTAGATGAAATTACAAAAGTAAACCTTTATGACATAGGTCTTTCTGAAGAAGAATTAAAAAGAAGAAAGGCTAAAAAATACGAATTAAAGAAAGCTTTAAAAGGTTGTACATATGGGGATGTAAATGATAAAAAATATGTTAAAGAGTTAATCTATGATTTATTATTTAAAGAATATGGAGTTACAGAAGTTAATATATCTAAATCAATACCATTTGATATTCCATCACTGCTTACATCACAAGATAAATTTGATATTTTAATATATATGTATAAAAAAGATTTCGGATATGAGGCATTAACTCAAATTATAAAAAAATATAATTTAGCAACATTAAAATATGTAGCAGGTGAAGCAAAACCATGTTATGTAATAACTAAAGAAGAAATAGATGAAATATTTGAAAAAGAAAATTTAGTTTTAGATTTTCAAGACAAATTAAATGTTCTAGTTCAAAGAATATATCAACATTATAAAGGATACAGCAGTATTGATGAAATAAGAGACATGAATATAGATGGAGTATCAGGTCGGAGTATCAGGACTTCCAGAAAGTTTCTTAAGTCAAGTTGCACAAACAGATGGAGACTATTTAAATCAAATTACAGAACATAAGGTTCCAAGAGCATGTGACAGTATTTGGATAATGTTTCAAGGTAAATCAATTCGTTTAGCATTTCTTTCATTTGGAAAAGAAAGTGAACTTAAAAGAGTATGTCAAAACATATATAAATACAATAATCCAGGGCAATTATCAGACACTAATGGGTATAAAATTAATGAAATGAAAGATGGTTCTCGTGTTGTTGTTGTAAGACCATCAATGTCTGAAACATGGGCATTTTTTGTAAGAAAGTTCGATGTAAAGAGAGCAACATTAGAGCAAATTGTTACAGTGCCAGGAAAAGAAGAGGCTATAGACCTATTAAAATTCTTGGTAAAAGGTGCAAGAATTATATCACTTACTGGTGAACAAGGTTGCCGGAAAAACAACAATGCTTATGGCAATGATTGAAAATATATACGAAACAATGAACCTCCGTATTACTGAAACAGCATTTGAGTTGCACTTAAGAAAAATTTATCCAACAAGAAATATATTATCAATGCGTGAAACAGAAACAATTTCAGGACAAGATTGTTTGGACGTTCAAAAGAAAACAGATGGTAGTGTTAATATTATAGGTGAGGTTGCAACAGATCCAGTTGCATCTTGGATGATTCAATCTGCACAAGTTGCATCAAAATTCACATTATTTACACACCACGCAAAAACATTTCCAGATTTAGTTACAGCACTAAGAAACTCTATGTTAAGATCGGGAGTATTTACAGATGAAAAAACAGCAGAAGAGCAAGTTGTTCAAGTATTAAACTTTGATATACATTTAGTAAAAGACTTTAGAGGAAGACGTTATATAGAAAGAATAACAGAATGTGTGCCAGTAGAAGACAAAAATGAATATACATATGACCACAGAAAAGAAAAAACATTAGAAGGCAAAATGGATAAATTTATAGATAATGCAACACATTATTTCTCTAAAGTTACAAATAGAGAACTATATAAATATGTAAATATTTTGGAATATAGAAATGATGAGTATGTTATAACAAACAAAATATCTGATTACAATTTAAAAGAAATGCGTAATAATATGGATGAATCAGATTTAGAAGAGTTTGATAGATTTGTGGAAAGAAATTGGGGAAGCTCACACAAAGCAATTCCTGTATCAGCAACAGTAGGAGTTGATGGCACAACAAAAAGAAGAGGAAGACCAAAGAAAGCTTAAAAGTTAAGGATATACAATAAAAAACTAGTAATACTAGCAGTTTAAGAATAGTGATACATCTTATTCTTAAATAAAGACTAAGGGGCACGATTTGTCCCTTTACAATAAATAAGAGGTGAAATAAAACCATGTCAAACCAAATGTTATTTTATATAATGGGAATAAGTGGTGGGCTATTTGTAGTTATATTAATAGCTTATTTCATCATGCAAAAGATGCTAAATAAAACAGATGTAAAAAGAATTAAACAATTAAGAGAAGGAACAAAAGAAAAGAAATTTACTTCAGATATCTTATATCAAAAAATATACATCTATCTTATAAGAATACCATTTTTGAAAAGATATGTAAAAAAACTTAGAAGAAAGTTAGAAATAATAAATGTAGATGACGAATATCTAACAAGAAGACAAACAGCAAAAATAATGTTAAATGCTATACTAATAATAGTACCACTTACAATAGCTATTATTGCTTTAACACATAAAGATGCATTATTATTGTCTATACTATTACTTTTTGAAGTATTCTTAATTGAAACAATAATGAGTGGTATGGTTGATAAGTTAGATACAAAACTATTAAAACAACAAGTAGGATTTTTTGCAGAAATAAGACATGCATATCATGAATTTAATATGGTAGAAGAAGCAATATATGATGTGTCACAAAAGGATCAATTAGAAATATCAAGGCAAGGAGAAAAAATATATGAAGTATTGACATCAGATGACCCCGAGACAGAATTAGAAAAATACTATGATGTAGCACCAAATAGCTTTTTAAAGGAATTTGCAGGAATATCATATTTAACAAGAGAATTTGGTGATAGAACAGATAGCAATGGTGCATCTTTGTATTTAAAAAACTTAAACAATATAACAGAAGAAATGCAATTAGAAATACTAAAAAGAGATAAATTAGATTATGTATTTCAAAGTTTATCTGTAATATCTATTGTACCAGTATTATGTATACAACCATTAAAGAACTGGGCTGTATCTAATTTTTCTTTCACATCTAGTTTTTATAATGGAAAATTAGGATTTATAATACAGTTACTATTAATAATAGCAACATTCATATGTTATTTGTTAACAAGAAAGCTTAAAGATAATGGTTCAACTAACAATGATTATAAAGATCCAAATAATACATGGCAAATGAAATTGTACAAAAATCCTATTGCTAAAAAAGTAATTGATTTATTTATACCAAAGAAAAGAACAAAGGAATATAAAAAAGATGTAAATTTATTAAAAGATGCAGCATCAAAACAAAAAATGGAAGCATTCTATGTAAATAGAATAGTAGCATGTATAGCAGTATTTTTTATATCACTATTTTTATTTATACAAATACATAATGTAGCTGTAGATTACATATATGAAAATCCAACATCAGAGTATGACATACTTGGAACGATGTCTGAAAAAGAAGAGAAAGCAGCTATTGAACTTACTAAACAAGATAATTATTTTTTAGATAAATTAAAAGGAGAAAAAGTAACATTAGAACAAATAAAAGTAGAAGTTAAATTTTCTGAATATTACCAAGATGCTACAGATGAAGAAATTGATGAGGCTGCAGTAAGAATAGAAGGAAAATTAAAAATAGTAAATAAAGAATATTTAAAATGGTTCGAATGGTTACTTGCATGTGTATTTGCTCTTGCAGGATATTTTGCTCCTAAGTGGTTATTAATGTTCCAGAAAATCATGAGAAAATTAGAAATAGAAAACGAAGTAATGCAATTTCAAACAATTATACTAATGCTTATGAAGATTGAGAGAGTAAATGTTGAAATGATATTAGAATGGTTAGAAAGATATTCTAATATATTCAGAGAACCAATAACTAGATGTGTTAACAACTATGAAGCTGGAGCTTGGGAGGCATTAGAAGAATTAAAAAATGAAATCAATTTTGAACAAATGATACGAATTGTAGAAGGACTTCAATCTGCAGTAGAAAAAATACCAATTAATGAAGCATTCGATGAATTAGATAATGAAAGAGAATATTATCAAGAAAAGAGAAAAGAATCAAATGAAAGACTAATAAAAAGAAAAGGTATGATAGGTAAAGCAATTGGATTTACTCCAATGATAGGATTATTTGTAGGATACTTAATTGTACCATTGGTAGTGATAGGATTATTAAGTATGACCAATGCATTTAGTACAATGTCTACAATGATGTAATCTACTATTAGAAATATCATAAAAATCAAGAAAATACCTAAGTCCATTAGGAATACCTATGAATGAGACTTGCCTTAAACCTTGTAAATAAACAAAGGAGAATATGAATGGAAAATGCGTCAAAAGCCTTACTAATAGCAGGTGGAATATTACTTGCAATGCTTATAATGTCATTAGTATTATATGTAACTACGTCTATGGGAGATATGGCTGAAGCTCAAGACAGAAGAAATTTAGCAGAGCAAATAGCAGAATTTAATAAGAGTTATGAAGCATACAATAAAACTAGAATGTACGGAACTGATGTGATAACTGTTGTAAATAAAGCTATAAATCATAATAAGAATATTGCAACATCTACAGAAGATCCATATTATATAAATGTAGTTGTTAAAACAGTGGAAGACTTTACAACAACAGGAAAAATAATTGATACTAGCTATCCAAGTGATGACGAAAAATATGAAAGAGATTTAGAAGTGAGTAAAAATTTTACAATGCAAAAAGGAGATTATCAGTTAGGTTCATTTAATGCTGATAAAACACAATTTCAGATGTATAAAGGAATAGTAGAGTTTTTTAGTAGCGACAAAGAAGATACAGTAGAAAGAAAAGGTTCAGAAATTTATTATACATACTCAGCATTAACAAATTTTAAGAGAGCAATTTTTAAATGTGAAAGTATGGATTATAATGAAAAAACAGGTAGAATAAATTCAATAACTTTTACTCAAATAAAGTCTTAATAACCTAAAAGGAGAAGAATATGGAGAATGCAACAAAAGCCTTGCTTATGGCAGGTGGAATATTAATAGCAATGCTTATAATATCAATAGGAGTGTTTTTATTTGCTAATTATAGTGATTTTGGTTCTTCATACGATCAAACTTTACAGTCAACTGAAATACAAAAATTTAATGAAAACTTTACAAAATTTGAGAGAAGAACAGATATTACAATACAGGAAATAGTTACTGTTGCTAATTTTGCTAAACAATATGAAGAACAGACAGAAGTACATATTGAAGTAGAATTAAGAGGAAAAGGGGATTTAAATGACCCAGAGAAAAAATTTATAGATATAATAAAAGAAAATGATGAATTATATCGATGTAACAATATAGGATACGATGATGAGGGAAAAGTTATTTCAATAGAATTTATTTAAATAAATTTGTGGATAATTTCAATAAAAAATTACAAAAAATGTTGCATATTGTAATAAAAAACGGTATAATTAAAGGAGGATATGTATAATGAAACAAACTTTTTTTATAACATTAGCAGTAATTTTTATTATAATATGTATTGTATGTATAATTTTAATAAATTTAACAGCTAGAAAAAATGAAATAAAAAAAGAGAATATGGAGTATGAAGAATATTTAAATAAAGAAATATTGGGTACAGATATTGCAAGTTTAATTAGTAAAACAATGGATAAAAACGAAAAAAATAATGTACCAAAAAATGATAAAGGATATTATATAGATAATGAAAATGACAGTATCAAAATTGATTTAAAAATGTCAACAATCGACAAAACATATCCAATGGAAGAAATATATAATAATGAAATAACAGAATTTGTACAAAATTTTAATTTAATAAATTTTAAATGTATAAATATAGAATATCATACTAAAACAGGAAGAGTATCAAAACTTGTTTTTGAGGAATTAAAATAAATTAAGTTATTAATTTTTTAGAATAAAATTCTAAAGATAAAATAAATAAAAAAACTAAAGGAGGAATATTTTATGGAGAATGCATCAAAAGCTTTAATTATAGCAGGAGCAATATTAATATCAATATTGTTAATAAGTGTGGGAATTATATTAATTAATTCAGGAAGGGATGTAACAGAAACTGGTACAGCAGGGATGAATAGCCAAAAAATACAAACATTTAATAGTCAATTTACAGCATATGAAGGAACAAAAAAAGGATCAGAACTAAGAAGTTTATATAATACTAAAAATGCAAGCAATGCTACAGATTCTGAACATCAAGTAAATATTACAGGAATAAATTCAGCGGCTGACTTAAATTCTACAAAAAATTATGAAGTAACTCTTAGCTATGCAGATTCAAGCACAAAAAGTGCTACTACAGAGGCAGGATATATATATCAAATAAATGTTAGTGAAGCAGACTAATAAAACTCAAGGGAGAAAAGAGCTATGGAAAATGCAGCAGACGCTCTAAAAATTGCATTTGCAGTATTTGTATTTGTAGTTGCAATCACAATTGCTTTTTCACTTATATCAGAAGCAAAATCTACTGCTGATTATGTGCTATATTATGGCGATGAAACTAATTTTTATGAAAATTTAAATTCAAGAGAAAAAAATAGAGAAGTTTCAATATCAGATGTTATTTCAACACTGTATAGGTATTATAAAGAATCTTTGTGTGTAATTGTAAATTTAGGCAGTGAAGAAGAAACATATAAATTTGATTTAAGTTTATCAAAAACAGAATTAGAAAAATTTAAACAGGCAGGAATAATAACAGAATTGCAAACACCTTCAACAGAAAAAGATGTAGAAGAAATGTTGAAGAAGTTTATAGGAAACAAGTTACTACAATTAGAAGACGCTAAATTTACTGAAGAATTTGTTGAAATACCAATTAGTGGAATATATCAAACAGGTGAAGATGAAACAGAAATAATATTATCATCAGGTGGAAAAAAAGTATATATAACGTATACATTACAAAAATAAACTAAAGAAAATTACTAAGATAAAAATAATAGAACAAGACTCAATAAGTTTTGAAGGAGGATAATAATATGAGTGACACATTAATAACAATAATTGCTATATTTCTAGCAGCAGTATTAATGTTTGTATTTCCACTTATGTCTATAACAGAAAGAAATGATGATATAGCTCAAAGTTTAGTACAAACAGCGACATCAGAATTTGTTGATACAATATCAAATTCAGGGGCAATAAAGGCGAGTGATTATGAAGCTTATTTAGGGAAATTAGCTTCTACAGGTAATACATATGATGTAGAGATAGAAGTACAACATTTAGATGAAAATCCTGGTAAAAAATCCACATCAACATCAGGAGACTTAATAGGAGAAAATGTTAGATATTCATCTTTTACAACTGAAGTATTAGAAGGAATATATTCAAATCCAGATAAATTATCTTACTCATTAAAAAAAGGTGATAATGTAATAGTAACAGCAAAAAATACAAATAAAACAATAGCTCAATCATTAAGATCTTTCTTCTATAAAGTTACAGGACAAGGTACATATCAAGTTGCAGCAAGTAGTTCAGGAATGGTTGTAAATACTGGAAAATAATTTATTAATATTAATACAAAAATGATTAAGTGAGAGGTGATATGGATATTTGCAAATTGAATACTCCATATTAAATCTCACTTTATTAATGAAACCAGATTATATGTACAAGACATTATTAATTAATGCAATGTAGGAATGTATTACATATGCTTTCACAAAATCAAACATAAGAATATCAAAAGGAAAGATAGTCCCCACACAAAAGAGGTGAAAATATGAAATTATCGAATTTATCAGTAATATTTGTAATAGTTATAATACCAATTATATTAGTAGTTTCATATTATATTTCTTTACAAATAGATACAACAAATATGCAAACTTCATATAATTCAAAGTTACTAGATGCTACAAAAGAAGCAATAGAAGCTTTTGAAATAAATACAGTTGAATGGAATGAAGCATATTCTGAAACAGCAGATTCAAAACGTAGAGATGTTATGGCTTCAATTAACACTTTTACCACTTCATTTGCAAATAGTTTAGGTATAGGTGGAACAAGTAAAGAAAATATATTAACATATATTCCGGCAATTGCTTGTACTTTATATGATGGTTATTATATTTATTCACCAGCAGATGTAAAATCTATTGTAAAAGATGAAAATGGTGTAGCTGTATTTATGACGGAGGATCTGGCAAAAGGTAGAAAATCGGAAAAAGTATCTGATTATACCTATAACGATGATGATGAAGAAAAATTATTATATGAGGCTAATCAAAATGGTCAAGGTAAATATATAAACAATGGAATTACACAAGAATTCACATTAAATCCAAATGATGCGAAGTCAACATATTCACATATATTAAAGCCATTTACTGCATATTCAGCAAGATATGCAAATGGTAATACTGATATAACTGTAAATTACACATTAGATAATTATATAACTGTATATGGAAAAGTAAATGGCGAGTATCAAATGAAATCAGGATATTACACTAATAATATTAATATTCCAAATCCAGAAAAATTAACTGAAAGGATTGCTTATACATATAATAAAAGGGTTTATGGTGGTGTATATAATTATGTATATGCAGAAGATAACACTAAAGTATATTTTGATGTAGATACACCATTTCAAGTAAGTTCTACAGGAGAAAGAACTGATTTAGAAAACATGAAAAGTCAAAAATATAAAAAGGTATTAATTGATAATAAAACTTATTATCAAGCACTAATAAATTATGACATTAATAAAGATGGAGAAATAAAAAACGGTGAGGATATAATAGCAGGAAAATTATATGAAAAAAGAGGGGATGTAAACACTGAAAAAGAAGATATACAAATAGATAAAAAATTAGATTATAGTGCTATAAATTATTATTATGAGTCAAAAGCCTTTTCAGATTGGATTTATTCTAATTTATCATCTAATTTATCAAGTATAAAAATTAAAGATATACAATCAAATGAAATAGAATATGAAAATCAAGATGAACTACTTTTTAATGAGAGCGAGAATCCTGAAGATGAAGATTCCATTTTTTCTAAACATAGAAAAGAAATAATAAAGCAATCCTTAATTAGTAATTTAAATCAAGCAATAACAAGCTATAGCCGCCGTAATTCTGAAGGAAACTATCAATTACCAGTTTTATCTGAAACAGATTGGAATCAAATTTTAAGAAATGTATCAATGGTAACATTTGTTCAAAATATGCCGATTGGAATGAAATATTATAATAATTATGCTGTAGCAACAAGTACTGCAAATAAAGAATATGTAAATCCAGATGAGATATATCTTAACGGAAGTGATGGATATTATCATATGCCATATTGTGAAAAATTAAAAGGTACAAACTTAATAGGATATAGAAATACTGATTATGTAATGCAATCTTATATAGATAATAATAAGGAAAATAAAAATTATTATAGACATCAAGATATTGCTAATCAATCTTGCTATTACTGTTTAGTACAAAGAGATTTATTTAGTAGTGATGGACTTAATAAAGATGAAAAAGCATTACATGAAAAAGCATACCAAACAGCTCTTGCAAGAGAAAGATATGTTTCTCACGAATTTAGATAAATTGTCAAAACTTGACGAATGAAATATATTGAAAAATATGATATTGTATAATATAATAAAATAAACAAAAAAGAATATGGGGGCAAAAATATGGGCACCACCATATTCTTTTTTTGTTATATAAAGAATGGAGGAAAATTAAAATGGAAAAAAGAAAAATATTATCTCCAAAATTAGATGTGGTATTTCACATGCTATTTGGAGAACAAAAACATGAAAGGATAACAAAAAAATTAATTGAGGATGTAATAGAAGAAAAAGTTGAAACTATAGAATTAGAACAAACACCATATCTTTTAGGAAACCAAGCAGATGATAAATTAGGAATAATAGATGTAAGAGCAACAATAAACAATAAAAATCCAGTGGATATAGAAATGCAAATAATAGATAATCAAGATATAGAAAAAAGAATATTATTCTATTGGTCTAAACTATATTTAAAACAACTAAAAAGAGGAGATAAATATATAGAATTAAATAGGTGCATTAGTATAATATTTTTAGATTATAAAATAAAAAAGTTGGAGGGACTTCCAATACATACAAAATGGCAAATAAGAAATACAGAAAATGGAAAAATAGTCTTGACAGAAGATTTAGAAATTCATATAATTGAGTTACCAAAAATAATAGAAAATTTAGAAGAGGGAAAACTAAAGAAATGGATATTATTTTTGGAAAATCCTGATGGGGAGGAAACAAAAAAAATGGCAGAGGAAGAAAAAGAAATAAAAGAAGCAATAGAAACATTAGAGGATATAAGTAGTGATGAAGATAGAGTAAGAATAGCAGAACTAAGAGAAAAATACATAATGGATAGAGAAGCAGAAATGAAAACAGCTAGAGAAATAGGAATGGAACAAGGAAAAAGAGAAGGAAAAAAAGAAGGTATAAAAGAAGGTATAAAAGAAGGCATAAAAGAAGGCATAAAAGAGGGAATAAAAAAAGGAAAAAAACAAGGTGAAGATGAAGCATTAGAAAAAATAGCAAAAAAATTAAAAAATATAAATATCCCAATTGATAAAATTATGGAGGCAACTGGACTTACAAAAGAAAAAATAGAAAAATTATAAATGAAATATTTAGATTATAAAATTAAAAAATGGTTATCCTAAAAATAGGGTGACTATTTTTATATGAAAAAGATTTTTTTAAGAATTTGTTTAATACTTTTTTTACTAGTTTTATTAGTATATGTAACTAATATTACAGCTATACCTGATGACATCATTTTATTTCAAGGTGAGGAATTAAATTTAGGATTAATTTTAGGAATATCTTTAAAAGAAGATACTAATAGCTATAAGACAGTAGAAACATCTAGTACAATTAATAATGGGAATAGAATAGAAAAAAAGAAAGTAACATTAAGTTTATTTAATTTGATAGATGTAAAAAATATTGAAGTAAATACTATTCCAGGAACAACTGTTATTCCACTTGGAAATTCAGTAGGATTAAAGTTATATACAAGTGGAGTATTGGTAGTAGGACTGACAGAAATAGAAGGTCGAAAACCATATGAAAATACTGGTATTGAAGAAGGAGACATGATTGTAGAAATAAACGAAAAAGAAGTAACTTGTACATCTGAATTATTAAGTAGTGTTAATAGCTCAAATGGAGAAAGTTTGAATGTAAAATATATAAGAGATGGAGAAGAATTCATATCAACAATTGCACCTATAAAAACAAAGGATAATGAGTACAAATTAGGTTTATGGGTAAGAGATGGAGCGGCAGGAATAGGAACAATGAGTTATTATGAACCCTCAACTAACAAGTTTGCAGCATTAGGCCATGGAATAGTAGATATTGATACAGAAGAATTAATAAATATATCTAGTGGAGAATTAGTAACATCAAAAATATCGTCAATAGTAAAAGGAGAAGAAGGAGTTCCAGGAGAAATAAAAGGAACTATAGTTAATCGGAGAAACAATTGGTAACGTTAGCATAAATACTAGTTTTGGAATTTATGGCAATATAACAAACAAGAGTAAATTAAGTGTAAGTAGCAATAATGAAATAGAAGTAGCAAATAGAGAAGAAATAGAGGAAGGAAAGGCTAAAATATTACTTGATTTAGAAAATGGAGTAAGAGAAGAGTATGAAATAGAAATAACAAAAATATATAGAAATAACAATGCCAATAATAAAAGCATGCTCATAAAAGTAACAGATGAAAAATTATTAGAATTAACAGGAGGAATAGTACAACGGAATGAGTGGAGCACCAATAATACAAAACAATAAATTTGTTGGAGCAGTAACACATGTATTAGTAAATGATCCTACAACAGGTTATGCTGTATTTGGTGATTTAATGATAAAAGAATCAAGAGAAATAAGTTAAATAGATTATCGCAAATATTATCACAAAAAGAAGATAAATGTCATAATATATAGTATATCCTAATATAGTAAGTAGGAGGTGCTTTTGTATTATGGAACCACAAGTAGATATATGCTTTAAAAAAGATAAAAAAAGAAGATGTTGTATAGACTTAGTAATATTTATTATATCAATATTATTAGCATTTGTAATTGGATTAATTGTAGGTGCATTAACTGGATTAGTAACATTCTTAGGTATTGGTGCAATAGTATTATTTTTAGTAACATTGCTAATACTATTAATAATAAGAATAATAATGCTAATATGCTGTAAAAAGAAAACTTGTTGTTAGTATTTAGAATTAATTGTATCCCTTATGATGTAATCGTAAGGGGTGCTTTTTGTTTATACTGAGTAACAAAATAAAAAGAATTACATACTATAAATATGAATAAAAAAGATTATAGTATGGAGGTTTTTATGTGTGGTTTTGTAGGATTTGCTAATTTAAAAAGAGATGTATCGAAAGATATACATATTGTAAAAGATATGAATTTAAGACTACGAAAGAGAGGACCAGATGAAGAAGGATATTTTATAGATACAAATATAAATTTAGGACATAGAAGGCTAATAGTAATAGATGCTGAAAATGGAAAACAGCCAATGAGTGCGAGGTATAATAATACAACTTATACTATTGTATATAATGGTCAAATATATAATAAAGATGAGATAAAAGAAGAATTGCAAGATTTAGGATATGAGTTTAAACGGTTATTCTGATACAGAAGTGTTATTGAAAGCATTTATTCATTTTGGAACAGACGTTCTTAAAACTTTAAATGGAATTTTTAGTTTTGCCATTTGGAATGATAAAGAAAAAGAGTTATTTTTAGTTAGAGATCAGTTTGGAATAAAGCCGTTGTACTATACAGTTATAGATAATACAATAGTTTTTGCATCAGAAGTAAAATCAATACTTGCTTATCCAAAAGTAGAAGTAAGCATTGATAAACAGGGCATTTGCGAATTATTTGGACTTCGGACCAGCACATACACCTGGAATTGGAATATTTAAAAACATACATGAATTAAAGCCAGCCCATTTTTTATTATTTAACAAATCTGGAATTCATATAGAAAGATATTGGAAACTAGAAAGCAAAGAACATAGAGATAGTTTTGGTAAAACATGTGAAACAATAAGATACTTATTAGAAGATTCAATATCAAAACAATTGGTATCAGATGTACCTATTTGTGCAATGTTATCTGGAGGATTAGATTCTAGTATAATAACTGCATATGCAAGTAATTATTACAAAAACAAGAACATGCCAAAATTAAATACATTCTCAGTAGACTATGTAGATAATGATAAAAATTTTGTAAAAAGTGATTTCCAACCAAACTCAGATAATTATTATATAGATATTATGAGAAAGAAGTTCAATACAAATCATCATCAAATAGTAATAGATACGCCAGAACTTGCTGAAAGCTTGGAAGATGCTATGATTGCCAGAGATTATCCAGGAATGGCTGATGTAGATTCTTCAATGTTACTATTTTGCAAAAATATAAGTAAAGAAGCAAAGGTTACTGTATCTGGAGAATGTGCTGATGAAATATTTGCTGGATATCCATGGTTTTTTAGAGAAGATGCCCTAAATAGTAATACATTTCCATGGTCTATTGCTATTTCCGAAAGGCAAAAGCTATTAAATCCAAATATATCTAAAGAAGTTAATTTAAAAGAATATATAGATTATAGATATAAAGAAAGTCTAAGTAATGTAGATATTTTAGATATTGACTCGAAAGAAACAGCAGAGAAGAGGAAGATATCATATTTAACTTTAAATTGGTTTATGCAGACGCTTTTAGATAGATCAGATAGAATGTCAATGCAAAATGGTCTAGAATTAAGAGTTCCATTTTGTGACTATAGAATAGTAGAATATATGTGGAATATTCCTTGGGAAATAAAAGCATTAAATGGAAGAGAAAAGGGACTTTTAAGATATGTTGTAAGAGATTTACTTCCAGAAGAAATAGTAGATAGAAAGAAAAGTCCTTATCCTAAAACACATAATCCAACATATCTTTTAGCAGTAAAAAATAAATTAAAGAAAATAATGTATAATAAAAACTCACCTATAAATAATTTGCTAAATAGAGAATATATAATGGATATAATTGAAACAGATGGAAAAGCATTTACAAGGCCATGGTTTGGACAGCTGATGACAGGACCACAACTTATGGCATATCTTTGCCAAGTAAATATGTGGCTTGAAAAATATCAGCCTAAAATTGAGATATAATCAATTATTATTTTAGAAATAAAACTTTATTATTTTGCAAAATGAAAGAATGAACCCTAGAAAATCTTTGGATTCATTCATTCATTTTAATTGTTGTCTGGATATTGTGCCATCATGGTTTGTTCTCTATCAGAACAACATCCTCCAAGTCCCATATAAACAGGTTTAAGTGGATCTTTTTCACAAATGTAACCGAGAGATGCTATACAAGATTTAAGTTTACCTGTAAAAAAACCTCTTTTAACTTTAGATGGTTTAGCGAATTCGCAATCCTCACACAGTTTATCATCTTCAGGGATCATTTTTTAAGCCTCCTTTGTTGGCATTTGCCATTCATTATGTTTTAGTTTTCCTTATGCTGACCTTCAAGGAGATTTATAAAGTTTTACTATATTATATTATACCATAATTTTACTGTACTTTCAACTATCTTTAAATAAATTCTAAGGTTTCTGTTTTATTTATCATTTTACAAATCAATTCTGCTGCATTATCTACTCCTAATGAATCGCTGTTAATACATATATCGTAATTTTTTGGGTCATTCCATTCTTTTTCAGTATAATATTTATAGTGATTTGCTCTTAATTTATTAATCCTATTTATTTCTTTTTTAGCTATATCTTTACTAAGTCCATAAATTTCGGTTGCTCTTTTGATTTTATTTTCCATATTACTATATATAAATACTTTTATAACATTTTTATTATTATTAAGAATAAAATCTGCACATCTACCAATTATTACACAAGATTCTTTTGAGGCAATATCTTTTATAATTTGTGATTCTTTTAAGAATAGTTCATCAGCATTGTTAATCCCAAAATAATAACCACTGTTTAAATTAGATAATTTTTCTCTTTTTTGTTCATTTTCTTCTATATATTCTTTAGACAATCCTGTCTCTTGAGATACCTTTGCAATAAAATTTTTATCATAAAATTTTATTCCCAATTTTTCAGCTAGTAGTTTACCTATATATCTTCCTCCAGAACCATATTCTCTAGATATTGTTATAACAATATGTTTATTTAAATTATTAAATTCAGTTAAATCGTCAGTTAGTATTTCTTCTTTATTTTTATTATTTCCAAGATGTTTAACTTCAATAACAAGAAGTGTCGCAGAAATTATAAATGCGAGTCCATCTGCAACAGGTCCAGCATATAAAACACCAGTTAATCCAAATATTTTACTTAGTAATACCATTGAAGGTATTAGGAATATAATTTGTCTTGAAGATGATAGCAAAGCACTTTTTACACTTTTTCCAATAGCCTGAAAAAATATTCCTGATGGAATTTGTATACCATTTATAATGCAAAGCATTAAATATATTCTAAATGATAAACAAGCAAATTCCATGTAAAGTTCATCACCACTACCAAATATAGAAATTAATTTATCAGGTATCAACTGGAATAATATAAAAGCAATTGTACTGATTATTATACTCGTTCCCAAAACTATTTTTAATGCTTTTTTTACTCTAAAGTACTTTTGAGCTCCATAATTATATCCAAGTATTGGTTGTGCACCAACCGCAATACCTACAATTATACTATTTAATATCTGGCTTATTTTCATAACAATTCCAAGTACAGTAATAGGTATTTCTGAGCCAAATTTTGAATAAGCACCATATTTTGCAAGTAGATTATTTTCAAATGCTACTACTAAAACAAAACTCATTTGAGTAATAAAACTACTAATACCAAGTGTAGATACTCTTTTAGCTATGTTAAACTGTAACTTTAATTTGGATTTATCAATAGTAATAGATTTGAATTTTTTGGTATATATAATATTAATGAAAAATGTTAGGAATTGGCTTATAATAGTTGCAATTGCTGCTCCTTGTACTCCCATTTTAAATACAAATATAAAAATAGGATCTAAAATTATATTTAAAACTGCACCAGACACCATTGATGTCATTGCATATTTTGGATTTCCATCTGCTCTTATAATTGAATTTAAAGTTGTACCAATCATAACAAAAGGAAGACCTATTGCTATAATATATCCATAATCTAAAGCGTATCCTTTTAAAACATCTGTACAACCAAATACATTTAATAATTGTGGTAGTAATGATAATATAGTAACACATAAAATTAAAGATACAATTACAGATAATATAATTCCATTAACAACACCTTTAGTAGCTTCTTCTTTCTTTTTTTCTCCTAACTTTAAACTTAAGTATGCAGATGAACCATCACCAAACATTAATGCAAAAGCCAAACATACCATAGTTAATGGAAATACAACATTTGTAGCTCCATTTCCTAAATATCCTACACCCCAGCCAATGAATATTTGGTCAACTATATTGTATAACGAGTTCACTAATAAAGATATTATACATGGAATAGAGAATTTTCTAATTAATTTTCCTATTTTTTCGTGTCCTAAAATATTTTCTTCAGGTTTCAAAAAATTTCCTCCTTTATATTTTATATTTAGTTTTTACATAAAAAATACAACACGATAGTGTTGTTTGTAAGGCACTATTTTTTAAAAACAATGTTTGCCCTATTAATTAATACTAAAGAATTTTAACATTTATTGTAGAATTTGTCAAACAATTTAAATGTAAAAGGTAGAAACAATATAGTAATAATATAAATTTTGACTAAATTAATAAATATATATTGTAAAAAACAACTATTTAATATAGAATAAACAATGAAAAATAATTAAAGAGAGGTAATTATATGGCAGAAATTTTAGATGGAAAATTAGTTTCACAAAAGATAAAGGAAAATTTAAGAAAAGAAGTAGAAGAATTAAAGCAAAATGGTATATTTCCAAAGCTTGCAGTAATAATGGTGGGAAACGATCCTAGTTCTAAAATATATGTAAGGAATAAAAGTATAGCATGCAAAGAAGTAGGAATAGAATATGAGGAATATTTGCTAGATGAAAATATTACAATGGATGAATTGCTTGGATTAATTAATAAATTAAACAAAGATGACAGTGTTAACGGAATACTTCTTCAAAGTCCAATACCTAGGAGATTAGATATTAATGAAGCATTTAAAACTATAGATCCAAAAAAAGATGTAGACGGATTTAATCCTTGCAATGTAGGAAAACTTTGCTTAGGACAAGATTCACTTGTATCTTGTACACCATATGGAATAATTAAACTATTAGAAGAATATGGCGTTGAAATTGAAGGTAAAGATGCAGTAGTTGTAGGAAGAAGCAATATTGTTGGCAAACCAATGATGCAATGCTTGTTAAATAAAAATGCAACAGTAACAATTTGCCATTCTAAAACAATAAAATTAGAAAGGGCCACAAAAAAAGCAGATATATTAGTAGTAGCAGTTGGAAAGCCTAAATTTATAACGAAAGATATGGTAAAAGATGGTAGTATAGTTATAGATGTTGGAATAAACAGAGGAGAAGATGGAAAATTATGTGGTGATGTAGACTATGAAGAAGTCTCAAAAGTAGCATCATATATTACACCTGTTCCTGGTGGAGTAGGACCAATGACAATTGCAATGCTTATGAATAATATTGTAAAAGCAACAAAAATGAAAGAGAAGGAATAAAAAGTGAAAAAATTATTATTTACATGTATGCTTAAAAGTGTTACTGGGATGTTTAATACAACATTTCTAGGAATATACTTTTTAAAAATATCAGGAGGAAATATATCACAAGTAGCTTTATTTTACATAGTATGGTATTTATTTCATCCAATATTTATGTATATGGTTTCAAAAAAAATCAATAAAAATAATATTATTCCTATGTATAGAATGGGGATATTTCTAGACTTAGTATGTTTTATAATTCTATTTTTGGCTAAAGCAAATATTGTTAAATATATATATTTATTTGCAATACTAATGGCTATTAGAGAAGCAGTATACTGGATACCACAAAAAATGCTAATATTCAATGTCAATAAAGACAATTCATATAAAAGATGTTTTTCATATATGCAAATAATTGACAAAGCATGGATTATCATTAGTACATTAGTAACAGGATACTTAATTACAGAAAATTCATATGACTTTGTATTTATGATTATTATAGCATTAGGTATAATTGTATATATAACAACATTTGCATTAGATAAAATAGAGTATGAACAAAGTCCTATAGAAATAGAAAAAATGAAAGAAATATTAAAAGATAAAGATGCAAAAAGAACTTATAATATACATATTTTGAATGGAATGAATTCAGCAGGTGTTTTACCAGTGCTTATACAGTTAATCATTTTTATTCAGTTCAACTCAGAATTTAGCATAGGATATTTAAATGCTATATTTGCAATAATTGCAACTATAACTTTACTATTACTAAATAAATATCTAAAACCAAAATACTATCAGAAAGCATTTATTATTTCAGGGATTTTAATGGTATTTTCTATAATACCTATGGTTATAAATATTAATTTTTCATTTTTTATAATATATAATATTGCATTAAATATAGGTGGACAAATAGTAACAGTATTGCAATCCATTAATCTATTTCAGCTAAATGGAAGTAAAAAATTTAAAAATTATAAACTAGAAAATATAATGATCAGTGAAATATATTTAGCAGTAGGAAGAGTAACAGGATTTGCATTTTTATTCATAGTTGGAAATATTGCATTTAATATATTATCTATCAAGATGTTAATAATGCTATCATCTTTATTAATAGTATTAGAAATGATTATATTCAATAATATAGAAAGATATAAAAACATTGGAGATATAAATAGAGAAAAAACTAATAAGATTTTAGTTTAATGCATTTATAATAATTTGGGGGCTAATTTTAAGGAGGTATTATGGAAGATATTAAGTACTGGATTTGGCTCTCAAGAATAGAAGGATTAAATCCAAAGTTACTAAATGATTTATTAGAAAAATATAATGACCCTAAAGTAATATGGAGCAAAACAAAAGAAGAACTAATAGATGAAGGTATTAAAGAATCTTATGCAAATAATATAACTAATAATAAGTATAAGCAAAATATAGATAAATACTTAAAATATATGATAAATAATAAAATAGAAATTATTACTATTAGAGATAAAAACTATCCAGATAAACTAAAAGTAATTTATGATCCACCTATTGTGTTATATGTAAAAGGAAATAAAAAAATTCTAAATGAAAAATCTATAGCAATAGTAGGATGTAGGCTATGTACAATGTATGGAGAAAGTATAGCTAAGAAATTAGCATATAACTTGTCTTTAAATAATATTAATGTAATAAGTGGACTTGCAAAAGGAATAGATTCGTTCGCACATAAAGGAAGTATAATGGCATATGGAAAAACAATAGCAGTTGTTGGATGTGGATTAGATAGAGTATATCCTAGAGAAAATGAAATCTTATTTAATCAAATAATAAGACAAGGACGGAGCAATTATATCAGAATATATAATTGGAACAAAACCATTAGCAAAAAATTTTCCAAGAAGAAATAGAATAATTAGTGGATTATCAGATGGAGTAATAGTAGTAGAGGCAAGACAAAAAAGTGGTACTTTAATAACAGTAGATTTTGCATTAGAACAAGGTAAGACTATATATGCTATTCCAGGTAATATAAACAATCCAAATGCTTACGGAACAAATAATTTGATAAAGCAGGGAGCAAAGATTATAACAAATTTAGAAGATATTTTAGAAGATTTATAATAAATATTTGAATTTTAAATTTATATATAATATAATAATATATATTTTAATTAGGAGGTCCTAAAAGATGTCAGATAGGAGAAAAAGTAATAAAGATATGGATGCAACAAAAAAATATAAAATAAAAAATAAAGGAAGAAATAAAAAAACTAAACGCAACAAGAAAAAAATGGATCCTAATAAGAAAAAGGCTATTTTAACAGGTGCGTTATTAGTAGCATTAATATTACTAGGTATACTATTTGGAATAATATATGGAATAATGAAAGAGGCAAAATTAGATGTAGCAGATTTAGCATTAAAATATGAGAACTCTGTTATGGTAGATATGGATGGGAATGTAATAGCTGAACTTAGTGGAGATCAAAACAGAAAATTTATAAAGATGTCTGATATGTCAGAATATTTACCAAAAGCTTTTGTTTCTATTGAAGATGAGAGATTCTACGATCATATAGGGGTAGATGTAAAAAGGACATTAGGTGCAACAGCTAAATACGCTTTAAGCAAAATAGGAATAGGATCTTCTAGCTATGGAGGAAGTACAATAACTCAACAAGTAGTAAAGAATGTAACAGAAGAAAAAGATAGAACTTGGCAAAGAAAAGTAAAAGAAATTGCAAGAGCATATTATATAGAAAAGGAATTATCTAAAGATCAAATATTAGAATTATATTTAAATCTTATATACATGGGTGGTAATACTAATATATATGGAGTAGAAGTAGCATCTAACTATTATTTTTCTAAAAATGCAAAAGATTTAGATTTGGCAGAAAGTGCATTTTTAGCAGGTATAAATAATACACCTAATAGTTATGATCCTTTTGTAGAAAATAATACTGATAACTTAGAAAAAATTAAAAAAAGAACTAAAACAGTTTTAGATAAGATGAATGAATTAGGAAAAATTAATTCTCAGGAGGAATATGAAGCAGCAATTGCAAAAGTAGATAAAGGACTTCCTTTCAAAAAAGGAACAGTTACAGAAAACATATATTCGTATCATACAGATGCAGCGATAATGCAAATAATTAATCAACTTAAGGAAGAAAAAGATTTAACAGAAGAGGCTGCAAAATTATATTTATACAGTGGAGGATTTACAATTTATACAACACAAAACTCTGATATACAAGATGCAATGAATGAAGAGGCTGAAAAATCAAAATATATAAATACAAAAGATGGAGAACGATCTCAAGCAGCAATGATATTATTAGATCATAAAACGGGATATGTTTTAGGTGTAATGGGAGGACTTGGAGAAAAAGATACTTCACTAGGATTAAATAGAGGAACACAAGCAATAAAACAAACTGGTTCATCAATGAAACCATTAGCAGTTGTAGCACCTGGAATAGATAAGGGTGTAATTACTGCAGCTTCAGTTTATGATGACGTACCATATCAAAACTTTAAAAACTATAATTACTTTAAAGGGTTACTTACAATAAGATATGCAATTGAAAGTTCACAAAATATACCTATGTTAAAAGCAATACAAACAGTAGGAATAGGAAATTCATTAGAATTTTTGAAAAATGTAGGATTTTCGCATTTAGATGATGAAAAAGATAATAACATTAGTTTGGCCTTAGGTGGATTAACTAACGGAGCAACTCCATTGGAAATGGCGGCAGCATATGGAGCAATTGCAAATGATGGTGTATATATTGAACCAACTTTTTATACAAAAATCGTTGATAGCAATGGAAATACAGTACTAGAACCACATCAAGAATCAAGAACAGTAATGTCTAAAGCTGCATCATATGTAGTTAAAGAAATTTTGACACAGCCAGTAAAAACAGGTACATCTACATATTGTAAAATTTCTGGAATGAGTACAGCTGCAAAAACAGGTACAACAAACGATGATTTTGATAGATGGCTTTGTGGATTTACACCATATTATACAGCAGCTACATGGTATGGATATGATAACAATAGAACAGTAAGTGGATGGTCACTTAGCCCTGCTTCACAAATTTGGACATCAGTTATGAAACAAGCACATAAAGGATTAACAGGAAGAACGTTTGAAGAAGATAGACCAGATGGAGTAGTTACAGCAACTATTTGTAGAGATTCTGGACTTCTAGCAACAGACAATTGTAAACATGATCAAAGAGGAAATAGAACATATAAAGAGTTTTTTGTAAAAGGTACAGTACCAACTAAGCAATGTGAAACACATGTAAAAGTAGAAATATGTAAAGAAACTGGATTGCTTGCAAATGAATTCTGTGAAGAAAAAGAAGAAAAAGTGTTTATAACAAGACCAAACAGTGGTACAGATACTTCATGGAGAAGTGCTGCAGATGCTAAATATATGCTTACAATAAAAGATACTTGTGACAAGCATACTGAAGAAGCTGATAAAGAAAAACCACAAATAACATTAAATGGAAGTAAAACTATAACAATAAATTTAAATGATAAATTTGTAGATCCAGGAGCAACAGCGACGGATAAAAAAGATGGAGATTTAACAGATAAAATTAAAACTACTGGAACAGTAAATACATCTAAAGCTGGAACATATAGAATAACATATACAGTTGAAGATTCATCTAAAAATAAAGTAAGCGTTACAAGAACAGTTATAGTAAAGGCAGCAAAAAATAATAGTAACGAATCAAGCAATAGAGATGATGATAATAACAATAAAATTGAAAATAGCGATAATGTAATCAAAGAGGAAAACAATATAGTTAATAATACAACTACAGAATAAAGTTAAAAAATAAATTTTATGTATGGGCGACCGTTTGTTAGATGTAAAAATATAATTAATTACAGATAGCACATAAACAGAATTGGTCGCCTGTAATATTAATAAATATAAAAGGCATATGAAGATGGAGGGTAAAATTGAAAATATTCTTTTATAATACATTAACTAAATCAAAAGAAGAATTTAAACCATTAGAAGGAAATGAAGTTAGAATATATACTTGTGGACCTACGGTATATAAAGATGCTAGTATAGGAAACATGAAATCATATATATTTATGGATACATTGAGAAGAACTCTAAAATATAATGGATATACTTTAAAGCACGCAATGAATATAACAGATGTAGGACATTTAGTATCTGATGGTGACGATGGAGAAGACAAAATGGTAAAGGCTGCAAAAGAAGAGAAAAAAACTCCTTTAGAAATTGCTGAATTTTATACTAAAAAATTTTTTGAAGACTTTGATAGATTAAATATAGATAAACCAGAAATAATATGCAAAGCAACTGACCATATAAAAGAGATGGAAGAATTTGTTCAAAAATTATTAGATAATGGATATGCATATGAAACATCTACTGCAATATATTTTGATGTATCAAAATTAGATGAATATGGAATCCTTTCAGGAATAGACTTAAGAAATCAAAAAGCAGGTGCAAGAGTAGAAGTAGATGAAGAAAAAAGAAATCCATATGATTTTGCTTTATGGATAAAGGCACCAAAAAATCATATAATGAAATGGGAAAGCCCATGGGGATTATGTTATCCAGGCTGGCATATAGAATGTTCTACAATGAGTAACAAATATTTGGGAGAAATATTTGATATACATACAGGAGGAATAGATTTAGTCCCAACACACCATGAGAATGAAATAGCACAAAGCAAAGGATGCACAGGTGAAATTCCTGCAAGATTTTGGATGCATTGTGAGTTCTTATTAATAAACGGTGGGAAAATGTCAAAAAGTTTAGGTAATGTATATCTTATTCAAGATATTATTGATAAAGGATATGAGCCATTAGCATTTAAAATGATGTGTTTTACATCACAATACAGAAATAAACTAAATTTTACTTGGGATGCTATTTCAAGTAGCCAAAATTCATTAAATAGATTAAGAGAAGGCTACAAAAAACATAGCGAAGGAAATAGTAAAATAGATGAAAGTGTAATAAAAAAATACAAAACAAAATTCCAAGAAGCAATTAATGATGATTTAAATATGCCAGTTGCAATGAGTGTGGTTTGGGATGTAGTGAAAAATCCAAATAAATCAAGGCAATTAGCAGACTTACTATTAGATTTTGATAGAGTTTTAGGTGTTGATATACAAAAAGAAAATGATCAGAAAAATTTAGAGATACCTGATGAAATAAACGAATTATTAGAAAAAAGAAAACAAGCAAGAGAAAATAAAGATTGGTCTTTATCAGATAAAATAAGAGATGAACTAAGGGAAAAGGGATATATTGTAAAAGACACAAAAGAAGGAACAACAGTAGAAAAAATTTAAAAAGAGATTCTAGGGACTGTCCTGAATTTCTTGATGAAAGAAGGAAATAAATAACATGGATTTAAAAAATTTTAATTTAGCACCTTTATATGCTATTGATCAAGAATGGGCTGTATTAACTGCAGGAGAAAAAGAAAAATTTAATGCTATGACTATAAGCTGGGGAGGATTAGGAACTATATGGAATAAACCTGTTGTTACAGTTTATGTGAAACCAATTCGTTATACTTATGAATTTATGGAAAGCAATGAGTATTTTACAATAAGTTTTTATAATGAAGAACATAGAAAAGATTTAGGAATACTAGGCAGCAAGTCTGGTAGAGATTTGGATAAGGTTGCACTTACAAACCTTACACCAGAGTTTTTGGAGAATGCTATATCTTTTAAAGAAGCAAAACTAATTATTGTATGTAAAAAAATCTATTTTCAAGATTTAGATATTAAAAATATTGACATTAACAGTATACCACAAAGTGAAATAGATAGATTCTATAAGACAGAACCTGCACACAGAATGTATATAGGCGAAGTTATTGATATTATAGATAGAAGGATATAAACAATTTATTTGGAGGAATTTTATGGGTAAAAGAGAAAACTATATAAATTGGGATGAATACTTTATGGGAATAGCATTATTATCAGCTGAGAGAAGTAAGGATCCAAACTCGCAAGTAGGTGCATGTATAGTAAGTGAAGACAATAAAATATTATCCATTGGATACAATGGATTCCCAATAGGATGCTCAGATGACGAGATATCATGGGAAAGAGAAGGAGAATTCGTAGACACCAAGTATCCATATGTATGTCATGCAGAATTAAATGCAATTCTAAATTATACAGGAACATCACTTAAAGGAAGTAAAATATATGTAGCATTATTTCCATGTAATGAATGTGCAAAAGCAATAATACAATCAGGAATAAAGGAAGTAATATACAAAAGTGATAAATATAAGGATACTGATAGTGTAAAAGTATCTAAAAAACTATTTGATATGGCGAGAGTTAAGTACACACAATATAAATCAAGAGGTATAAAATTAGAAATGGATTTGTAGGGTTTTGGGCATTTTCCAAAATCCTATTTTTTATCTATATATCTATTGTAAAAATGGACAAACTAGTATAAAATATATAAGAGTTGACACGACTTTCTAAAAATAAGTTCACTTATAGTGGAGGAAATATAATGAAATTAGTAGATGAGAAAAATATAGAAGAATATAATGAGTTTCTAAGTAAACATGATAGATGTAATTTTCAGCAATCTGTAGAATGGGGAAGAGTAAAAGAGGCTTGGACAAATGAAATAGTTTTAGCAGAAGATAAAGATGGAAATATAATAGGTTCAATTAGTGTATTAATTAGGAAAATACCGATTTTTGGTAATATAATGTATTCATCTAGAGGACCAGTATGTGATATACATGATAAAGAAGTTTTAAGCAAGCTTACTGACGGTCTTAAAGAACTTGCCAAAAAATATAATGCATTCGTTTTGAAAATTGAGCCAGATATAAAAAGTGATGATGAAGAATTTAGAGAGATAGTAACTAATTTGGGATATGGAATAAAAGATGATGCAAAAAACTTTAATGAAGAAATACAACCAAGATATGTATTTAGACTTGATATAAAAGAAAAGACAGAAGATGAAATATTTAAAGCATTTCATCAAAAGACTAGATACAATGTAAGATTAGCTACTAAAAAGGGTGTAATAGTTAAAGAAGGTACAAGAGAAGATCTGAAAGATTTTCATGAAATAATGAAAATAACAGGTAAAAGAGATGATTTTATCATAAGGCCTTTATCATACTTTGAAAAGATGTATGATGAATTAGGTGAGCATGCAAAACTACTTATGGCATATTATGATGATAAACCAATTAGTGGTATATTTAATATTGATTATGGGAACAAAGTATGGTATTTATATGGGGCAAGCAGTAATGAACACAGAAATTTAATGCCAAATTATCTTTTACAATGGGAAGGAATTAAATATGCGATTAACCATAAAAAGGATATGTATGACTTTAGAGGAGTATCAGGAGTGATAGATGAATCACATCCTCAATATGGATTATATAGATTTAAAAAAGGATTCAATGCTGAATTTACTGAGTTCATTGGAGAAATATATCTAAACTTCAAACCTATAGTATATAAATTATATAAGATATCAGAAAAATTATTTAAAAAAGCAAGAGGAATAGTAAGGAAACTAAAAGGAGAAGTAAAATAAATGAAGTCATTAGTTATTAATAAAAATGATTTAAAACATAATATAAAAGTAATAAAAGACTTAGCAAAACTTGATATCCCAGATGATAATGGTAAGAAATATAAAATAATAGGTGTCGTAAAAGGAAATGGGTATGGATTAGGATTACTAGAGTATACTAATTTTCTAATTGACAACGGAATTGAAGTTTTGGCAGTAGCAACAGTAGAAGAAGCACTTATACTTAGAGAAGCCGGAATAAAGGAAGATATACTAATGATGTCTTCTACAAGTATAGAAGAAGATTTAAAAACTCTAATAGAAAATGACATTATAATAACAATTGGGTCTGTAGATGCAACAAATGTAGTTAAAAAAATTTCAAAGACTACTAATAAAAAAATAAGAGCACATATAAAAATAGACACAGGATTTGGAAGATATGGATTTTTATATAATGATATAAAAACAATTATAGAATCTATTAAGAAACTTTCAAATATATCAATAGAAGGAATGTATTCGCATTTTTCACTTGCGTATTATAAAAATGATAAATGGACAATACAGCAATTTAATAGATTTGTAAATGTAATAGAAGCATTAAAATTAAATGATGTAGATATAAAAAACTATCATATATGTAATTCACCAGCATTTTTAAATTATCCTGAAATGCATTTAAACGGTGCAAGAATTGGATCAGCATTTTTAGGAAGAGTTGCTACAGAAAATAATATAGGATTAAAAAAGATAGGAAATCTAAAAACAAATATAACAGAAATAAAAACAGTCCCAAAGGGATATAATATTGGATATTTGAATAGTTATAAAACAAAAAAAGAAACTAAAGTAGCGATTATTCAAGTAGGATATATGGATGGATATAATATAACTATGAAAACAGATATGTTTAGATTTGTAGATAAATTAAGAGGACTATCTCATAGTATTAAAAATTTTTTAAGAAATGATAATTTGAAAGTGACAATAAATGATAGAAAATATAATGTAATTGGTAAAGTAGGAATGTATCACTTAGCGATAGATATAACTGATTCTAACGTAAAAGTAAATGACTTTGTTTACCTAGACGTAAATCCTTTACATGTAGATGGTAAAATTAGAAGGGAGTATATATAAATGGAAACAAAAAAAATACCATTCTTTATTAAACTAAAAAATGCAATAATTAATTTTGATGAATATAAAACTTTTTCAGAAGAAAAATCTTCATTATCATTAAAATATGTTTTAAAATTAGTACTTATATTTACATTTATAATAACTATTGCATTAACATGGAAAGTCATTAATGAAGCTAATAGTTTAATAACGGATTTTAAAAATGAATGCCCAGAATTTAGTTTTCAAAACAATATATTAATATTAGAGGGAGAAAATAAAAAAATTGTAAAAGGTGATGAAAACGGATATTTTGGAGTTATTGTAGATAGTGAAAAGGAAAATTTAAATGATATATCAGAATCAGGAGATTATCAAAGAGTAATTGCTATTTTAAAAGATAAGGTAATACTAAAAGATATAGACAATGTTGAAAGTAATATAACATATGAACAATTAGGCCAAAGCTATGATATAAATAGTTTTAATAAAGGTAAGATATTACAATTTTTATCACGGAGATAATTTAACAAAAATATATGCAATTTTTACAGTAATATCATTTGTTTATCTATATATCATATATTTAGCTCAAATTCTATTAGATATATTATTGCTATCTATAGTAGGATATTTATTGAGTAAAATAATTAATGTAAAATTTAAATATAAATCAATATTCAATATGAGTGTATATTCATTAACACTTTCAATTATTTTATACATGGTATACATTGTTATAAATATATTTACAGGATTTACAATAAAATATTTTGAAATAGCATATAATGCAATTGCGTATATTTATATAATTACAGCAATGCTAATGATAAAATCAGACTTAATAAAACAACAGATAGAAGTTGGTAAAATATTAGAAGAACAAAAGAAAACAAGAGAAGAAAAGGAAAAAGAAGAAAATAAAGAAAAACCAAAAGAAGACAAGGATAAGAAAAAAGATAAAGAAAATAAAGAAAAGAAAAAAGATAAAGAAAATAAAGAAAACGGAACACCAGAAGGAAATGAAGCCTAAAAACGAGGGACATTCCTCGAACTATGAGGAATACATCGTATGCCGAGGTTTGTCCCTCATCCGAATAAGGTTTGTCCCTCAAACCTGGTAAAAGTTTTAAAGGAGGAAAAATGAAAGACAAGCAAAAAAACAAAAACAAAGTATATTATGCAATACTTGCAATTATAGCTATAATATGTATTGCTGTAGTAGTAGGTGTATTAATATTTGTAAACAACAAAGATGAAAATAAAGAAGAAAGTGAGCTAGCATATACAGAACTAATTAAAAAAATTGATAACAAAGAAGTAGAAAAAATAGAGATGTCAGTTGGAAGTACAACTGCTAAAGTAAAACTAAAAGATATAGAAAAAGAAAAAACTACAATAGTTCCAAGTACACAGGCTTTTATAGAATTAGTACAAGAACAAGTAAAAAATGGAAATGAAATAGAGTTAGTTCAAAATCCAACAAATGTGCTTGTAAAAATATCTGAGACACTTTTATCTTTACTTCCAACAATTATGATAGTAATACTATTTATTCTTATCTTTAAAATGCAAGGATTAGGGGATAAAGGAAAAGTATATGATGCAGATAAAAGTGAAAATACACATATAACTTTTAAAGATGTTGCAGGTTTAGATGAAGAAAAAAATGAGTTAATTGAAATAGTAGATTTTTTAAAAGAGCCAAAGAAATTTCATGATATGGGAGCAAAAATTCCAAGAGGAATTCTTCTTTGTGGAAAGCCAGGTACAGGTAAAACATTAATTGCAAAAGCAATAGCAGGAGAAGCTGGAGTTCCATTTATATCAATGAGTGGATCAGAATTTATAGAAATGTTTGCAGGACTTGGAGCATCAAGAGTAAGAAAACTATTTGAAAAAGCAAAAAAGATATCTCCTTGTATAATATTTATAGATGAAATAGATGCAATAGGAGCAAGAAGAACAAGTGCATCTGGGGCAGAAAGTGAAAACAATCAAACGCTAAATCAATTATTAGTTGAAATGGATGGATTTGATACAAATGAAACTGTAATAGTACTTGCAGCAACAAATAGACCAGAAATGCTAGATAAAGCACTTTTAAGACCGGGTAGATTCGATAGGCAAATAACAGTTGCTTCACCTGATGCAAAAGGAAGAGAAGCAATACTTAAAATACATGGAAAAGATAAAAAATTTGCAAAAGATATAGATTTTGAATCTATTGCAAATGATACTGCAGGATTTACTGGAGCAGAGCTTGCAAATGTACTTAATGAATCAGCAATAATAGCTACAATAAAAAAACATAAAAAAATACAAATGCAGGATATTGATGATGCAGTTAAAAAAGTAACTGTTGGACTTGAAAAACATAGTAGAGTCATTTCAGATAAAGATAAAAAACTTACAGCATATCATGAAGCTGGACATGCAATAGTAAGTAGATTTTTAGAAACACAATTTGATGTAAAAGAGGTATCTATTATACCAAGAGGACTTGCAGGCCGGTTACACTATGTATAAAACAAATGAAGATAAATACTATGTATCTAGAACTGAAATGGAAGAAAAGTTAGTTGCACTACTTGGTGGTAGAGCAGCAGAAAAAATTGCTTTAAATGATATTTCAACAGGAGCAAGTAACGATATAGAAGTAGCAACAAATATAGCAAGAGATATGGTAACAGTATATGGAATGAGTGATAACATAGGACCAATATATTTAAAGCAAAAAGATCCATATGAAAGACAGATATTTGGAGAAAATATAGATGATGCAGTAGGTGCTGAAGTAAAAACATTAATAGATATAGCATACAAAAGAGCACAAGAAATCATATTAGCACATATGGATAAATTGCAAGCAGTTGCAGAAAAATTACTAGAAAAAGAAATAATATCAGCAGAAGAATTTGAAACATTTTTTAAATAAAAATAATACAAGAAAAAGTGCTTTTGTCAAATTAATCGACAAAAGCACTTTTACATAGTTATTTCTTTTCCATTTAAATACTCTAAAATCCCACCGTCTGTTTTAAAATTAAACTTGATTTTATAGCTACATAAATCCTGAGTTTTTTTATTAAATTTTTTATTTATGTCATTCAAACCATACTTTCCGATCACCTATTATTGGAAATCCTATATGTGCAAGATGTGCACGTATTTGATGAGTTTTACCTATATGAAGTGTAACATCTAAAAGAGAAGTATTATTTTCTAAGTTTTCAGATAATACCTTATATGATGTAATTATTTTTTGATATCCTTTTTTTGTTTCATCAGATATGTATACCAAAGATTTTTTTCTGTCTTTAAATAGATAAGCTTTTAAGGTATTATTTTTTATTTTAGGAATGCCATAAACTGTGCATTTATAGTGTTTTTCAATTTCCATATTTTTAAATTTATTAAGTAAAATTTCTAAAGCTTTTTTATTTTTTGCAAAAATCACTAAACCATATGTATTTCTATCTAATCTATGGCAAGGAGTAGGAAAGTCTTTAGAAGAAAAATGCTCTAAAATCATTTTGGTTAAAGTAAAATCATTTTTATTACAAGAAATAACTTCAATTCCTACAGGCTTATTAACAATTAAGATATTATCATCTTCATATATGATGTCCAAGTCAAAAGTTTTATATAGTAAGTTATCATTAATGAATATAGTAAGTTCATCGTTTTCTTTTAAAATGCAATTTTCGCTTACTTTTATATTATTAATTCTAATATCTTTTTTTCGTAATGCTTTATAAATTGTATTTAAAGTTAATCCATTAAAATTATCTAATAAAAATTTATTTAATTTTTTTCCATCATATTTTTTATTTATTATTATCTTTTTCATAAAAACAATTATACAAGAAACTACCCAAATAAGCAAACAAATTAATTTATTAAACAGTAAATTATAAAATTATTGAATTTTTAATTTTTTATTGATATAATCCAAAAGAAATATAGTACTAAAGTAAAGGAATAAAAATGGGAGAACAAAAGAGTGATATAAAACCTAATATAATAGATAGAAAAAACAATGCAAGATTATATCCAATATATAAAATGTTTTCATGGGATTTAATATTTTATTATTCTATTGCATTTGTATTTTTAGTACAAACTAAAAATTTAAGTACGGCTCAAGTAATGTTTACAGATGCTTTATATCCGATATTTAAAGTTGTTCTTCAAATACCAGCTTTAGCATTAATAGATAAAATAGGTAAAAAGAATAGTCTAATTATAGGAAATTTATCATTGTCAATATTTTTGATAGTTTTAATAGCATCAACTAGTATAATCCATGTAATAATTTCTTATATCATTTTAGCATTTGCTTTTTCTATAAAAAATGTTGCAGAACCAAATTTGTTATATGACTCTGTTACACAAAGAAAAGGTAGGGGAATGTTTGCAAGAATAGATGAAATAGGTTCAAGAAATTATTATTATTTAGATGGAATAACATCAATGCTAACAGGATTTCTTTTTGTAGTAAATGGGTATCTTCCAATACTTATATCTTTAATATTTGTAACAATATCTATAGGATTATCAACATGTTTTAAAGAAATATACCCTATTAATAAAGAAAAAAATAAAACAATGAAAGCAAGAATACTTGAATATGGTGAAGAACTTTCAACTTCATTTAAATTTATAATTCAATCTCGAAGATTACAAGCTATTATGGTATTTGCGTTTTTATTTGAAGGTATAATATACATATCATACACATTGAGGGAAGGTTTGCTTACTGAAATGCAAGTTCCAGCACAATATTTTGCAATAATTATTTCTACACTAACAATTATTTCAGGAGTATTTGTGGTATTACAACAGATAATACATGAAAAATTTAGAAACAGAGCATTATCATTTATGTCTATAACATATCTAGTTACATTCATAGCTATTGGAGCATCTTCTATTTTTATAAATAATTGGTGGATATCGATAATATTATGTTTAGGGTTATTTGCCTTTCAATATGCTATTCAAGGGCCATATAATACGCTTTTTTCAAAATATTTAAAAAGTTTTGCAAGTGCTAAAATGAGAGTCAAAATTGATTCAGCATTTAATTTAATAAAAAGTATTTCTGAATTTGGAATGGCAATGATTGCAAGCTATTTATTGACTATAACTTCAGCTGAATGTAATTTTTTAATACTAGGAATAGGATTTACTGTTATAATGATTTTTGTATTACAATGGATGAAGCCTAGATTTGGATTAAAACCAGAAGAGTATAGAGCAAAAGATATAAAATTTAAAGAGACTGCAAAATAATCTTGCAATTTAAATTTGGTTATGCTAAAATGTATTAGTCAAATTAATTTGGAGGTAAATAAAAGTGAATATATTAAAAAGTATTGTAACAGTAATTTATGTAATAAATTGTTTAGTGTTAATAGTAATATGCTTAATGCAATCAAAGGATGATGAAGGAGCATCAGGAGCAATAGTAGGAGGAAGTTCATCAAGCTTTTATGAAAAAAATAAAGGAAGAACAAAAGAAGGAAAATTAAAGAAGTGGACTATAATACTTGGAATAGTATTTGTAATACTTACAATTGTTTTAGGAATATTATATATGTTATAAAACAAAAAAATTGGCTTTGTTAAAAGCCAATTTTTTTTGTGGAAATTTTGCTTATAATAACAATTTACTTATAAATTCAAATATAACTTATTTAAACTCCTCTTATCAGAATCATTAAGTTAGGCAGTATTAGAGCCAGTGTGGCAATAACAATTACTGTAATTCCACCTAATTTATTTTTATCTTTTAATTCATAAATACCATAGCTTACAGTTTTTATAAATATAATTATTGATAATATAATGACTAAAATTCTCATAAAAACCTCCTATAGTTTGGTATATAGCTGACTACTTTGCAATGTAGTATCAACTTTTACTGTAAAAAATGCATTTTTATAATTATCTAACCAATCTGATTCAATCCAATCATTCCATGTAGAATAATTATTAATTACATGTCTTCCAAAGTTTCCAATATCAGATTTGTATTTTTTAGAAGTTTTGTATAGATACGATGCTATATTTTGTTGTAAATAGGAATTAGTATAGTCTTCAATAAGATTTAGTGTATATGAATCTGAATAGTTTACATTTTCATCTAAAGACAATATGCTTCCAGTAAGTTTAATATTACATTCAATATATGGGGTACCATTTATGAGTTTAACAGATATTTTAGGTTTTTTTGCATAAGTTATATATAAACTTATTACAGAATTTGTATCATAAGGATTAGGAACACCAATTGTTGCACTTTCTAATTTATCTACAACTAAAAGATGGCATAATGATTCCATTCCAGTGAGTTCACCTACTAGTTTATCATTATTAAATACAGCTATCCCCATATTTTCTAAGCCGGTTTCACTTTTTATTGGAGTTTCATCGGCCTTATATGAACCCTGTGTATCATATGGTGGAAGATCTGAGTGGTCTTGATGTGTTGAGTCTGTATTAATTCCACCTAATATCGCATGTGCTTGGCTAGTTGTACTAAGCATATCAGAATAGAAATCTGACAATGTAACATTTTCAGTAAATCCGGTATATTCGCTAGAATTTAAGGTAAATTCATAATATCTTGCAGATACACTTTCAAGTGTTGGCTGAGAATTTTCTAAGTAATCAGAAGCTTTGCATCTACTAATTATAATATTACAATTAGGTCTAATTTCTAGATTATTAACTAGTGTATATATATATTCTGAGATACCTTCATAAGCAAGTTCTTCAGATATAACAATAGCCTTACAATGAGATAGATTAACTTTTTTACTTATATAACTATTTACTAAACCAATACCATTATCAATAGATGAGCAATCAACAGTAGTTACAGTAGATTCTTTTGATTGGCTACTATCTCCGACCACTACCACCTGAACTATTACTAAGCATAGCAAATTGAATACTAAGCTTTATTTCATCACTTTCTCCCTTATCTATACCAATTGCAACAGCATACCCCAAAGCTTCTAATCCATCAGCATCATAACAACCAGTTAAAGTAGACAAAAAGAATATTATAATTAATAAAATAGCTATTATTTTTGTTTTCATTATACTTTCTCCTTTTTATGCTTTAAGTTTGCTAATATTAGAATTATTAAACTTATAACAAAAACTAGTAGAATAACAATATATTTTAATAGAGTATTTTGTATATATTTCATATCAGATATATTTTTAAAAATAAGTGCAACACTAAAAATTATGGCACATATGCTATAACTCATTTCTTTATGATTTTTAATTTTAATTAATTTTTTTAAAATTCTATTTATAAATCCAGTTGTTATACTTAAAAAAGAAAAGGTTGATAGTATCCAAACAAAAATAAAAATAGCATCAACTCTTTGAAAGAATTTTCCAAACTCAATCAATCTTGTAAGCAAATATACAGAAAGCATTTCATCTGAAAAAGCAATAAAAGGAAATATCATAAGTAAGCATACAACACTTAAAAATAGATATATTGCAGATATTATTATAGAAGTTACTGCTATAAATTTAAAATCTTTAGGTTCTTTAAGTACAGGAATTAAAAAATAGAGATATGCAAACGAGCTAAATGTAAAAATATTATTTAATCCAATTAAAAATGTTTTATCTGCACCAAATCCCAATATAGGAAAGATTCTTTCTGGAACGAAATCTTTGGCAGTTGCAAAAAGTATTATGAGCATACTAAATAAAACAATAGGTGTAAAAACAAGATTTACTTGTGCAACAGGTTTAATACCTAATTTTATTGTTAATACAACAGGAATTAAAAATAATAGTAATAAAAATACAATAGGACTTTTTTCAAAATATATTAATTTCAAACTGCTTGATAAATATCTTAAAAAAATTCCTGCTACAAATATGAAAAATAGTATATATAAAATTCCAACAATTGTTTTTAATGTTTTGCCACCCAAATATTCAGAAATATCTACAATGTCTTGAGTAGGAAAGCTTTTAAACAATTTACAAATTAATAAACAAAATAAAATAGCAACTATACTAATAACTATTACATTAAGCCAAGCAGAAGAGCCTGTATTCATAATAATTGTATTTGGTAGATTGAAAATTATTTGATTAATTGTAATCATAATAATTAGGGCAATTGCTTCAAATTTTCCTATTTTTTGCAATGAATCCATATATTATCTATTTCCTTTCCAAAATTTCCATCTCATACTTATTTTTTCTTGAGATTTAGGTTTTTTTGTATTTAAAAAATCTGCTCTTTTTTCTCTGTTCCACATAGGAGGAACAAAGTATGAAGCATCAGTATTTAAATTTGTAACTGGTAAATATGGTGCTAAATATGAAACACCAAAAGATTTACTATTTGCAAGTATAGCAAGTTGCACAAATATTCCAATAGCAATTCCTAAAAAACCAGCAATATATCCTAATACAATATATAAAAATCTAAGAATTCTTAAAGTAAACCCAAGTGAAAAATCAGGAATTGCAAATGAACAAATTGCAGTAATTGCCACTATAATAATTAGAATTGGACTTACTAAATTTGCACTTACTGATGCTTCTCCGAAGTATTAATGCACCAACAATTCCGAATGGTTGGTCCTACAGGGGTAGGAACTCTAAGACCTGCCTCTCTAATTAATTCAAAAGAAAATTCCATTAAAAGTATTTCAAATATAACTGGAAATGGAACTGTGTTCCTAGCTGCAGCTATTGTAAATAAAAGCTCTGTGGGCAGTAATTCAGTATGGTAGTTAGTAATGGCGACGTAAACGCCAGGTAAAAACAAGGTTATAATAAATGCAAAAATTCTAATTATTTTTAATAGATTTGCATATTGAAATCTTAAATTAACATCTTCGGGAGATGATAAAAAATCTATAAATACACCAGGCATTATAAGGCAGTAAGGAGTTCCATCGACAATAACTACAACTCTTCCTTCTAACATATGATTTGCAGCTTTATCAGGTCTTTCAGTTGCAATCATTTGAGGAAATGTAAGAGAGCTATTATCTTGAATTAACTGTTCTAATTGGCCAGAAGAAATAATATTATCCACATCAAGATTGTTTATTCTATATTTAACCTCAGCAACTAAATCACTATTAGCTATAGTTTTAATGTAACAAATAGCAACTTTTGTTTTACTTACTTTACCAACAGAAGCACTTTCAATTATTAAATTTTCATTACTTATTAATCTTCTAATCATAGAAGTATTAGTTCTTAATTTTTCTACAAATGCTTCTTGAGAACCTCTTACTACAACTTCATTTTTAGGCTCTGAAATACTTCTAGATTCAAAACCCTTAACATCAATAATAAATGCTAAAGAAAGAGTATCAATAAATAAGGCACAATCTCCCATATTAACACTAGAAAAAGCCTCTTCAAAATCATATACTTTTTTTATTGTATTTTGAGGTACTAATGAATTATATATATAGTCTTCTAAATTAAATTTTTTTATTCTTCTTACAGTAATATTATTTGTAACAACAGAAGGATTTTGTTTTGTTAAATTATTATCTTTTGACATAAGAGGTCTTAATATAAAATTATTTATACTTTCAGAATCTATCATCCCATCAATAAATAAAAGTAGAGAATTGTATTCTTTACCTTTAATATTTAATTTAAATTCTCTAAGTTTAATGTCACTATTTATAAGAGTATTATATTTTACCTTAATATAATCTAAATTAACACTTAAACTATTATAAATATTTTGTTTACTATTCTCATTATTTGAAGAAATATTTTCCTTATTATTACTTTCAATATCTTTATTACCACTTTCTGGTAAGGAAAAATCATAAATATCTTGAGGTTCTTTATATAAAAATATATTAGTAAGCAAATCTTTTAAATTTTTCATAAAACCTCCAATTTAAAATTAGTTTTAATTAAATTGTTGTTTGTGAGAGGAAAATCCTAGGGACTGTCCCTAAAAATCACCAATTTTGGGGATTTTTGGGACTGTACTGAATTTTCCGAACATGAAACAAACAACAATTTATTTAATATATAAACTTTTAATAACATTTTTTCCAAAATTAATAAAAATATGTACAAAATAGAAATTCAAATTATTTATACAACTTTATATATAAAATATGTAAACATATAATCATACAAATGTAAAAAAATTGCGAAATATATTGTAAATTTAAAGTATATAACTTATAATAAACATAAATGAAAAGAATTAACAAAAAAAGGAGAAACACAAATGAAAAAAATAGGAGAAAAAAACGCAACAAATTTAAATAAAGGAATCACTTTAATAGCACTAATAATCACAATAATTATAATGTTAATATTAGTAGGAGCAACAATAGGAGTAGCATTAAATGGAGGATTATTTAATATAGCAAAACAGGCAACA
>CANQIC010000011.1 GCA_947623865.1 uncultured Clostridia bacterium
TTTAAACTCATCTGAATAATGTTTTCCCATTAAAATAACACCTACCTTTCGATAAGTGTTATTCTATCACATAAACTCTTTTTTTTCTTGTGAACTAATTGGGGTTCACTTCATTTGACACTTTTTTATTCCGTGGAAATATAGATAGCATAGCCTTATTGTATTTGAAAAATCTTATATTATTTCTAGATAAAAATGGATTTTTTTCTATATCTATATAATAAAAAATCCTAAACAAGTTAGGATTTTTTATTGTAATTTACTAATTTTGAATTCCATTAAAAGGTATAAATTTTTTAACTACATTATCTGGTGTACTGTTTCCAATATTTTTGCTATATTCTGCAAATGAATTATTTATGGTATTATTAACTAGTTCTTCCATTTCATCTTTATTAGAATTTTCAGCAAGTGTTAATTCACTAACTAATATTTGTTTTGCATTCAATAACATCTTCTTTTCACCTGTTGAAAGTCCTTTTTCTTTTTGCTTAAAGCTCAAATTTCTTACAACATCTGCTACTTCATAAACATCTCCACTTTTCATTTTTTCCATATTATCTCTATATCTTTTATTCCAATTCATATCCATCTCTGTAGAATCTGTTTCCAATACTTTAAAAACTTTACCTGCTGCTTCTTTATCTATAATATCTCTTACTCCAATTCCTTCAGCCTTTGATGTAGGTACCATAACTTTTACTTCACCTGGCATTTTGATTATGTAGTAAGCTTGTTTTTCTCCTAAAATATCCTTTTCCTCAATACTTTCTATTGTTCCAGCCCCATGCATTGGGTACACAACTTTATCACCAATATTAAACATATAGGTCACTCCTTTTTTAATCTTTTTTACTATCTCAACCTTTCTTATTATACCATAAAATTGATTGTAAGTCAAAGGAATTTTTGGAATATTTTACATAATTTTTTTAATTTGTTGAACCAAATCCACCTGTTCTTTCCCCTTCAGCCATATCATTATCTGTTACTAAATATTTTTGGAACATAGCTTGTCCAATTCTTTCACCTTTTTTTATTTCTATGTCTTCATCCTTTAAATTATAAAAAGCAAACATTATATGTCCATCATTATCAGGATTTCCATAATAATCACTATCTACTATTCCTATACTATTAGCCAATACTAATCCTTTTTTACCTGGATTAGAACTTCTATTTGCAAGTATCAAAACCTCATCAGATTCCATATATGCTTTTAGTCCAGTTTTTACTAATACTGGTTTTTGTCCTAGTTTAAATGCTGGAACAACACAATCTTCTGCAGCTTCTATGTCATATCCTGCTGAATTTTTTGTTGATCTTATTGGTAAGTTTATATTTGCACTTTCAAATCCTTTTGCAATTTCAAATCCACGTTTTTTATTCATAATTTATATACCTCTTTCTTTTAATTTCATATTTCTTTTACATTATATATTTTTTGACAGTAGGTGTCAATTATTAATATTTTTTCATATATTAATAACAAGAAATTATAATTTACCTATGTTCATAATATTTTTAACATATGGAGGATACAATGAAAAATACAACTTTAGATAAATTAGATATAAATGAATGCGCTATTATTTTGGATTTAAAATGTAAAGGAGATTTAAGAAGAAGACTTTTAGATTTAGGATTAGTTAATGGAACAAATATAAAAGTAATTTTCAAAAGCCCTATGGGAAATCCAGTAGCTTATGAAGTACGAGGAACAACGATAGCTTTAAGAAAAGAAGATTCTAAACTAATAAACATTAAATACTAAATGGATGAAAATGTGTACGAAATGCGACAAAATGTCGCATGGGAACAGTATCCCAATGTCACATTTTCATTTTTATTACATACATTATACCAGAGGTGATTTTATGGGGCTTACTTCTAGTTCAACTGGTAGTAAATTGCTAAGTGATGATATAGAAGTTTTAAAAGATAAATGTGATTATACTATTGCAATTGCCCGGGAATCCCAATGTAGGAAAAAGTACTGTTTTTAATTCACTTACAGGACTTCACCAACATACTGGGAATTGGCCTGGAAAAACAGTTAGTAATGCAATGGGAATTACCAATTTCATGGATAAGGATTTCCTCTTAGTAGATATTCCTGGTACATATTCTATTATGTCTAATTCTCAAGAAGAAGAGATAGCTAGAGATTATATATGTTTTGGTAATCCAGATTGCACGGTTGTTGTAGTTGATAGTACTTGTCTAGAAAGAAATTTGAATTTAGTTTATCAAATATTAGAAATAACTAATAAAGTAGTTGTTTGTGTAAATCTACTTGATGAAGCTAAAAAAAAAGGTATTGAAATTGATTTGAATAAATTATCTTCTGAGTTAGGTGTTCCTGTTGTTGGTACTATTGCAAGAAAAAAGAAAACTTTAAAAAATTTAATGCAAAACATTTATGATGTTTGCTCTTCAAATAAAAACAAGAAATACTTCAAAATACAATATGGAGATGACATCGAAAATTCTATTAATATATTAGAGAAAGATGTTAGAGATTTACTACAAAATCATGAATTTAATAATTATAGGTGGATCACTTTAAAACTTTTGGAAGGAAATAAAAAAATTATCTCATCAATAGAAAATTATTTAGATTTAAAATTGTTGGGAAATGAAACTATACAAAATAGTTTATCTAAAGCAAAAGAGTTGTTAATAAAAAATGATATTACTTCATCATCTTTTAAAGATAAAATAGTTTCTACCATTATGTTTCATGGTGAAACTATTGCTCTTAAGGTAACAAGTTGTAAAAGGCTTGATTATAATTATAAAAATAATAAAATAGATAAAATTCTTACTTCAAAACTAACTGGTATTCCTATAATGCTTCTATTTTTTGCAATGATTTTTTGGATTACTATTACTGGTGCAAATTATCCGTCTCAGATGCTTTCTAATTCTTTCAATTATATTGAAGCAAAACTTGTATATCTTTTTGAAAGTTTTAATAGCCCAAATTGGCTAATTTCTATGCTAATATATGGAATGTATAGAACTTTAGGTTGGGTTGTAGCTGTTATGCTCCCACCTATGGCAATATTCTTTCCTTTATTCACAATATTAGAGGATTTAGGTTATCTTCCAAGAATTGCTTTTAACTTAGATGGCTTTTTTAGAAAAGCATGTACTTCTGGAAAGCAGGCTCTTACCATGTGCATGGGAGTGACAAAGTTGGAGTTTTTTATAATCAGTCTTTTTGTTTTGCACTATTTGACTGATTTGCCTGGGTTCTTGCAGACTACCAATATTTATTATTTTATTTCCTGCAAGTATTATTTTTAATTCTGCCTCTTTCCTATTTTCTTTTTCTATTACAATTATTTTGTCTAATAACTCTTCTATGTAATTTTCTAAATTATCATTTGTTATATTTAATTCTCTTATGATATTTTCTTTTAACATTTTGCTATGATCTTTATTATTTTTTTCTGTTATTTTCTTACTTTCTATTTCCTTTAATTTTATTTTTATTTGCTCAATTTGTTTTTCAATAATTACTTTCTTGTTTGACAAATCTTCTTTGCTTAAAAGTCCATCTAGTGCTAAATCCAGTAGTTTATCTTGTCTTTTTCTAAGTACATCTAATTCTATTTGTAATTTATTTTCTCTCTCTATGTTTTCTTCTGTTTTTGATAAATCTTGATAAAATGATAATAGTTCTTCACAAATTTCTTCTTTGTAGATTTCATAAGTTTTAAATACAGATAGAAAAATATCATAAAGTTCTTCTTCTTTAAAGCAAGCAGGAATACAACTTTTTTTCCCAGTTTTATGAAAGTCAGAACAGTACCAAAAGGTCACATCTTTTTTATCTTTATAATGTCTTATTTTTCTTACAAAACCACATTCGTGTTTTTCACAATATAACTTGCCTGACAATGGGTACTTAGTTTGGTGCTTTTGATACATCTTTGCCGATTTACTTCTAGCAAGTAATTTTTGATTTGCTTTTTCCCACAGTTCTTCAGAAATAATTGGTGGTACTTTTTCATAATCCTTAAAAACTTTCCACTTAGATTGTTCATTAAAATTTCTCTTTTTACTTCTATAATCTACTACTGTTGAAAGTCCTCCTGTGTAATAGCCCTTGTATTTTGGATTTTGAATTATCTTTTTTAAAGTGTTTTGATGAATAGGATTTCCGATTTCGATTGTAATAACCTTTTTGCTGTAAAGCCGAAGATAATTTTTTAAGTCCTATTTTACTATCATTTGCATACATATCAAAAATTTCTCTAATCAATTCCGCTTCTTTCTCATCTATTACAAGCCTTCCTTTATCTTTTTTATACCCCCATATATTATCTGTACCTAAAACCGTTCCCTTTTCTATTGCCCTCTTAAATCCAAACTTCGTTCTTTCTGATATTTTGCGGACTTCATCTTGCGCCATACTAGACATGATTGTAAGCCTTAATTCTCCATCATTTGATGCTGTAACAATATTGTCTGATAAGAAATACACACAAACATCATATTCTAATAATTTTCTAGTATATAGCAGACTGTCTATAGTATCACGAGAAAATCTAGATACCTCTTTTGCAACAATTAGGTCGAACTTTTTGTTCTTTGCATCTTCTATCATTTTCATAAAATTTTCTCTTTTTAAAGAAGTTGTCCCGACTTATTCCTTCATCTACATAACCATATATAAAAGTCCAATTTGCATTTTTCCTAATATAATCTTCAAAAAAAGTAACTTGATTTTTCAAAGAATTAATTTGTTCTTCTTTTTCAGTAGAAACTCTTGCATAGTAACTAACTTTAAGTGGCAACTCAAATATTGTTTTTCCATTTGCTAAAGCTTGTTTCATTTCATATAGTGTCAATACATCACTCTCCTTTAAATTGTTGTTTGTGAGAGGAAAATCCTAGGGACTGTCCCTAAAAATCACCAATTTTGGGGATTTTTGGGACTGTCCTGAATTTTCCGAACATGAAACAAACAACAATTTGCATTAAATTTAAAATCTATTCCAATTAATACTTTTTATATTGTATTAAAGCAATATAATTTAACTCAATACTGAAGTGCCTTTATTTTTTATTCTCTTCAAATAGCAATTTATCAATCTTTTTTGAGGTTTGCTCATATGAATTTTTATCAATTACATTCTTGTTATATAACAATTTATTAACAACATATTCTATCGTTAGTTTAATGTATCTATCTTCCAATAGATGTCACCTGTATATATTTATTTAAGAAGAACTTGTACTATTCCAATAAGTCCTTCTAATATATATACATTGTTTTTCTTTGCAAAATTCTCGCCAATTTTTTAAAAAACTAAGTTTTTACATTAGACGAATATGATAAAATACAAATTTACATATCAAATTTTACTGTCTATCATATTTTTTGCACATAAATAGGGATTGGCAATGCCAATCCCTGCTAGAAGTTAGTAACAAAGTGTGAGATTCGAACTCACGACACCAAGTAAGGCTATTGTGGTATTTTACCAACTAAACTAACTTTGCTACTTTTTTCAAAGTATTACATATTAGTAACACAAAGATATATTACCATAATTTTAAATATTTGTCAATATTTCTTGCTTTTATGTATACTAATGTGATATAATGTGAATGCTAAATTTTTTGAAGAGGCATTTGCCTCAATATCAATCTATAATAAGGAGGATTTCAAAATGAGTAAAGGCAACATGGTGGACAAGCCTAGTGGTACTTCTAAATTGGCACAACTGCGCCAAAACAGAGGTATTAAGAAACAAGAAGTGGACATTGAGAAAGCAATTGATGGATTTGTAGCGTCTATTGATAGTCAAACAATGATGGCAGAAATTGCACGGAATTCTGCTATAGTAAATTTGATTATCGATAATAGTGGATCTATGGAGGGAACTGCTAACCCTATTGCAGAGGAGATAAATTGCTTTGCCCAAAAACAAGCGGCAAAGCTTTATACGACGATGCTTTCACTTACTTTGTTTAATACTATGGTTGATCCGAAATTCGGCAAACTAAACGTAAAACAATTCGTACCTATTTCCCCTTGGTGGTGCGATGGAGGCACTAACATCTATGATGCTATAATTAGTGCCATTACTCCAATTCTTCCAACAGATGCTAATCACAGACTACACTTGATTGTAACTGACGGGCAGAACGGAAGAAGTAATCACACTCAAGAAGAGGTGAGAAATTTAATAGCAAGCAGAAGTGGTGAGCATATTTTCTTATTATACCATGATGAGTATAATAGAAAAGGCAGTGCTCAGGAATATGCAACAGAACTGGGAATTAAACCAGAGAATTCCGTGAACTTTGATCCTTATGGAGATGGTATAAAAATTATCTTTCAAACGATTGAAGGTCTTCTGGATAGCCTTCGTACAGATGGCGTAATTCCTAAGGATTGGGCAAAAGCAATAGAAGCACATAGGGCTGACCCTATGCGTGTTAAAGCAAGAGAAACTAAGTACCTTGGGTCAAGTTTCTAAAAAGAGAATGCTGCCAAATAAGTTAATTTACAAATTTGGCAGTATTTTAAACATAAGGTAAATGAATTGGAGGGATAATAATAATGAATCCTTATGAAGTTTTAGGTGTTGACCGGAATGCAAATGATGAAACTATCAAGTCAGCATACAGAAAACTTGCAAAGAAATGGCATCCTGATTTATTTCAAAATGAAGTAGAAAAAAGGAAAGCTGAAGAAAAATGCAAGAAGATCAATGAGGCATATGAAATACTTAAAACAGCAGAAAAACGTTCTGCTTATGATGCAGTAAATCCTGTGACAGTAAATGTTTATGAGTATTATGCCAAAAAAACTAAGGATAAGGCTAACAAACATAAAAAGCGTGATCCTGCCGATATTGAAGAGGAAAAGCAGAGAAAAGCTATTTTGCAATTTTTGGAAGTAGAATTTGCACATAAAGATGACATATTTGATATGTTTGCTGAACTTGCTACTGGCGCAGTTAATGACGAATTTTCTAATGGCGAGTATATTGAGTATCTTAAATTAATACTTGAAGAACAGAAAAAATGTGTTAAGAATCTTCGGCAAATCATAGCTGTAGCACAGAAAAAGCGTATCAAAGGTCTTTATACAAATTTGAAACATGCACAAGAAGTAATTGAAGAACTAACTCAAAAGGGTAATGAAACACCCATATCATTAAAGCAAGCTCATTATGTAGAGGAAACAAGAATATTGACCGAAAAAATCTATAATTTAATGAAAAGCTTTCGTGGTAGACTTAATTTTATATCCAGTTTTAATCTTTTGAATAAAACGTGGGAATTTCGTAATGATAATCAGTTAAATTCTGTGCGCGAAAAACACAAAAAACGAATAGAGCAACTTTTAACAGATATACATTGGGTACAGAAAACTGCAGCTGAGCGTAACATTCAAATTGGATTAATAGATTTTTCTGTTGATCCATTTAGTAGAAAAGAACTTACTCTTGAAGAATATAAAGAGAGAGTTATAGAATGCAAACAAATTTCTGATATGAATTTACAGCAGTTGCGTGAGGAGTTCTGGGAAAAAAAGTGTGAGTTTTCAAAGAACTCAAAAGGAGAAACCATTTTTGATGGAGTGTGTTATGATGCTCAGTATTGTAAAGGAAGGTTCATATGTCCTCCTAATATAGATGGTGTTAATGATGACTCATTCTATTGGTTACAGGATATTGAATCAATATCAATTCCAGCTCGATTTGTCACTCATAGTATAAATCTGTCAAGTTCTTCATTAAATTCTTCATTAAAAAGGATAATTTTTACTTTTGACAAACATTCAAAAGTTATAGATGTTTCAGGTTTTAATGATGCAGAGATAATTCGTGTAGAAAATTATATCTGTATAAAAGGATATTTCTCTTCTAGACGTGATTTTGTGCTTGTTGACTCAAAAGATGTATATGTCTATGATGACAAAAAACTATGTGAGTTAAATGGTGTGGTAAGTATGAAACAACTTGGAGAGGTGAGTAAGTTATGGGTGGAATATTCAGAATGGCAAAACAACTATTATTTGCAGGTTCATACATGGGCACAGCTTGTTAACAAATTGCCTAATCCTAACATTATGAGACTTCTTCCTGTTTCGGTTGAGTCTGTGAAAGAATGGTTAAATCTTGACAGAACAAATTTTGAAAATGTCCTTTTAGCGACAAATGATGATGATTTAAAATTAAGAGTTATTAGATTATATATTGGTCTTGGTGCTCTTAATGGCGATTATTGTCATGCACAAGCAGAATGCTTGATTTCAAAATTAGATGTAAGTAAGATGTATCGCTCCAGATTAGAACGCTTTTCTACAGGAGAACGAAAAGGAAAAGACCCGATGTTCTTTATTCCTAAGGAAATAGTTGACTTTGTTCAAGAAAATATTGAAAATAAGGAATTTTTACCTTATGTTCTTGTATTCTTAGACAGTTACAAAATGTTCTTATCAGAAGCAAAAAAGGCAAAAATTGGACTTTCACCCGAATTTATAATTGCAAATGCCACTCAATGTATCTTTCATAGCAAAATTGATATTTCAAATCATTTTGTAAAACAGCTTTTAAGGGAAGAGAAAAAAATTGAGGCAAAAATTGCAGATGAATACCTTCATATTTATAACATTGCTCACAAGCAGTTAGTAAGTGGTATAACCAAAAACATAATTGAAACTACAGATAAAGTGTATAACTCTTCGGTGCATTATAGATATTTTGATCTGGAATCATTGAATAGCTATCGTGCCTTTGAATGGAGATTCAAGGAAAATAAGACCTATTATAATGTAGAAGTAGAAAATGTTTTTCTGTCAAGTAATACTCATGCTTTAGAAATTATAAATGAGGAAGATAAACGTATTGCTATTGTAATACTTAACTTACTTGATAAAGGTGAATTGTTTGCTGACATAGTCAACTGTACTGACAAAAATATGGAGATATTGGAAACTGTTAGACGTGCTTTAATCGACCAAACAACATGCAACAATAAGATTACATCAATTTCTATCGGTATGAACGAAGCAGCTAGAGAGACGCGTTATAATAAATGGCGTGAAATTGTGGGAGATTCAAATGTAGATTGGATTCAAGAAATCCAATGGATTAAGTTTGAATATCTCTTTGAGTGTAAACCTTTAAGTACTTCCTATAAAGGATACCGAGTAAGATTTATACTTGAAGGCGAGGGTCAAGTTTTGAATACTCCAAAGCCTTATAATGATCCTAAAATAAGCCGTATGATAGAAAAAAGATATTGGTGGTAAAACCAATAAAACATAATGACTTATCAAAGTGTGTATTTTACGCTTTGATAAGTCATTTTTTAGATTTTATCTCTCTATTTTACATTAGAGAACTTTCCTATAATAAAAAAAATTATGTATGTTAATGGATATATACCTAATACATATTTACTTACTAACAATATTACAAATACATTTATTTAGACAAAATATTCTAACTAAGCTAATCATAGAATAAAACTTTAGTAGGATACTCAATGCCTACGGTAATCGCCTCCTTACCCCCACACGTCAAAATATCCTATTAAAGTGTTAAAAGTGTTGATACTCTGTATTTTTTAATTTTTCTATTTGTTTAATTATTTCTATTTATTTTTCTTAAAAATCATACATTTTTTATTGCTGTAAATTTTGAAATTAATTATAAATTATTACAACTATTATTGACTTTTTTTAATAAATTTTATAAAAATGAATATTATTCACTCTTTTGTCCACAATATTTCGTATATTATATTGTTTAGTTATTATTACCTTTCTGATATTATATAAAAAGTAGGTGGTTATATGGATAATGATATAAATATTTCTTTGGGTAAAATCTTCCAAACAACTAGAAAATGTAAAGGATATACTCAAGAATATGTTGCTGAAAAACTTGGTCTTGGTCCCAGATATATCTCTGATTTAGAACGAGGAAAGACAAATGGAAGTATTTCAACATTTGTTAAATTATGTAATTTATATGAAATCACTCCAACTTATATACTTCAAGACTACTTAAAAATTAATGAAGATTTAAAAATAGATCCTGATTTAATTGGTTATTATTCTTTAAACTCAAAAAATAAAGACATAATTATTAAATTAATTCAATTTATGAATAATAAAGAAGAACATTAAAATTCTTCTTTATTTTATTCCTAAAATTATTAATTTAGATGCTAATTTATATCCTTCAATAAATTTTCCTTCGCAATCTATACTTGTAATTTGCGATTGTTTTTCAATATATTCGTTTAATAATTTATTTCCTCTTTCATCCATATAATTTTTAATTTTTTCTAATAAATCTCCTGATTCTCTTACTAAAACATTATATTCTTCCGAAATTGGAAACTTTTCCTTTATATTAATTTTACCATTGTATAATTCCTTTAAAATATTGTCTAATACTTCCATGGAAAACACCTCCAACATTTATGTGTATTAATATATCATAATTTGTATAAAAAAAATGTCGAAATATATTCCATGTTGTATTTTGCAATATAATTTCTTGAAAATTATCTCTCATTTAAATATTCAACTAGTAATTGTGATTGCAATTCTGGAATAGTTTTTACAATGTATGTTGCACCTGCTTTTTGTAATTCTTCAAAGCTTCCATATCCATATAAAACCCCTATAGAATCAATACCTGTTTCTTTTGCTCCTATAATATCATGAGATTTATCACCTATCATAATACTATCCTGTGCAGATAAATTATTTGTTGCTAATATATGTTGTATTATTTGTCCTTTTTTTGACCTTGAACCATCAAGTGTACTTCCACAAATATAAGAAAAATAGTCACTTATACCTAAATTTTTAAGTATTTGCTTTGCATATATTTCTGCCTTTGAAGTTGCAACTATAAGATTCTTTTTTGCAATTACTAATTCTTTTAAAAACTCTGGTATTCCATTGTACAAAATATTTTGAAAAACTCCCTTTTCTTTAAAAAATTCTCTATACTTTGTAACAGCCATTTCTGTATCTTTCTCATCAAATCCATAGTATTGCGAGAAAGATTCTCTTAATGGTGGTCCAATAAATTTATATAAATCTTCTGTTTTTGAAACTTGTATACCAAAATATTTTAATGCATATTTTACAGAATTAGTTATTCCCTCAACTGGATTTATTAATGTACCATCTAAATCAAATAATATGTTTTTATAATTCTTCATTACTCTTTCTCCTATCTTTTATTTTGAAATATGCTTCTAAAATATTCACATTATCTTTTCTTTTATAATTAAAATCTTTTGGAATTTTAAATGAAAACCCATTTCCTTCTGATACAATTTCTAATTTTATTTGCATTTTTTCTTTTAAATAAGATAGTGTTAATTCTGCATTATTATTTAGTTTAAATATTAAATTCAACACTTCTTGTATTTTCAATGATATACCTTCAATCATTTCATTAGGTATTGTATATTTTTCGAAGAATTCTAATATCTCAGAATTTAGAGAATATATATCATAATCTTTACTATTAATTTCATAAGTAAAATTACATTCTTTATATATAAATTTTTTAGTTTCTTTTTTCATAGGATTATTAAATATTTTTTCAGGAGAACCCTCTTCACATATTTTTCCATTATGCATATATATTATTTTATTTGAAATTTCTTTAGCAAAATCCATTTCATGTGTCACAATGACCATTGTTATTCTAGATTTAGCTAATTTTCGTATAACAGCAAGCACCTCATTAGTTCTTATTGGATCAAGAGCAGATGTAGGTTCATCAAACAATATTATTTTTGGATCCATTGCAAGGCAACGAGCAATAGCAACTCTCTGCTTTTGTCCACCTGATAATTCGTTAGGTAGGCTATTCTCTTTATTTAATAATCCAACTTGTTTAAGTAATTGCCTAGCTTTTATTTCTGCTTGTTGCTTATTTTCTTTTAATAATTTTATAGGTGCATAAGTCAAATTATCAATCACAGATAAATGTTCAAAAAGATTAAATGTTTGAAACACCATTCCTATATTTTTTCTAAATTCTGATATTCTTGTTTTATTATCTATAATATTAATTCCATCTATATAAATGTTTCCTTTATCTGGTGTTTCTAATAAATTAATACAGCGCATTAATGTACTTTTACCCGCACCTGATTCACCAATTATGGATACAATCTCTCCTTTATTAATATGTAAATTTATATTTTCCAAAACAGATATATTATTAAAACTTTTATATAAGTTTTCTATTCTAATCATATTTCCACTACACCTCTTTTCTAGGATTAATTCTTTTTTCTATAGAATTTAGAATTAATATTAATATTCCTATTACTATAAAATATAATATAGTAGTTAATATTAATGGAAAAAAGGCATCAAAAGTTTGACTACGAATTATATCCGTTGCTCTTGTTAAGTCTTGTACTCCAATATATCCCACAACAGATGTTAATTTTATAATTGTTATAAATTCTCCCTTATATACTGGGAAAATAATTTTTATTGTTTGAGGTAAAATTATATATAATAATGTTTGAAATTTTGTAAATCCCATTGAAAGTCCAGCTTCTATCTGTCCATTACCAACAGATTTTATACCCGAACGAAATATTTCTGAAGCATAGGCACCAAAATATACACTAAAAACAATAATTGATACTGTTAATGATGTTATTCTAACTGAAGCTAATACAACATAATAAGTCAGTAGTAATAATAAAACAATAGGTATCCCTCTAAAAAATCTTATATACAATTTAGCAAAACATTTAAATGCTATGTTTTTTGACATATTCATAAAGCAAATTACTGCTCCAATTGCAGTTCCAAACAGAATTGATAGAAAAGAAATTAAAATTGTATTTTTTAGTCCATTAAAAATAATATTATATCTATTTTTTTCAATAATATTATTGTAAAAACTCTTTTTTATTTTTTCTACAAAATTATGATTGTGATTATCTTTATAAACACTATAATCATTTTTAAAATAATACCAAATAGATGATATTAATATTAAAATTATTATTAATATGACAATATATAATACTATTCTATATTTCTTTTTCATAATATATTATTTCCTCTATTTTGCTTTTCTTACTATCATCATTTGTGGACTTGCAAAATATTCTTGCGTAAAATTAACAGATTTTTTTCTTTCTTCTGTTATAGCAAGATTAGAAATAACTACATCTACTTTTTCTGATTCTAATGCAGGTACTAATGATGCAAATTTCATATCAACAAATTCAACAGGTCTATTTAAATATACTGCAATTCTTCTAGCTAATTCTCCATCCAAACCAGTTACTCTTCCATTTTCATCTAAAAAACATACTGGTTCTCTATTAGCAGCTACACCTACTATTAATGGTGTACCTTCTTTTATTTCTGGAATATCAGGTTCATTATATTGTTCCGTTTCTAAATTGAACCAGCGATTCTTCATATTTTCTAATGTTCCATCTTCTTTTAATGTGGTAATAAAATCATCTATTTGTTTTAATAATTCTTCATCTTCTTTTTTTACTGCAACTCCTGAAATATCATCTGATAAAGGTTCATCAATATAAGTCAAATCATCATTATATCTAGCAGAATAAAAAACTGTAGGATAAGATGTTATGACTCCATCAATTTGTCCTGCCTTCAATGCAGCAACAGCATCCATATTTTCATTAAAATATACTATTTCAGCATTTGGGAATTTTTCCATTGCTATATTTTCAGCAACAGAGCCAACCATAACACCTATTTTTGCATTTTTTAAATCTTCAAATGTAACTTCTTTTATTTCAGAACTCGTCTTAATGTCTCTTTTATTATTAACAAAAAATATTACTGCAACAATTATAATAAGTATAGCTATACAAAAAAGTATTAATTTGTTTTTTTTCATTTTTATTCCCTTCCTTTGCTATAAGATATTAAAAATTTAATTAAATATAATCTTATACATATTTTATTTTTAGCAAAATATTACATTTTTCATATTTTATAATACGATAATATTTCATTTAATTAATATAAAATTTACTACATTTTGCTTTTATTAATTAATATCATAAAACTTTAGAAAAATCAATATTTTTTCCGCATTTTATCGTGTTTTATATTGTTTTATTGTCTAATTTGTAAATAAAAGAAGATGAAGTAAATTCACCTTCTAATTAAGTTGTCTATAAATCAAATATTATATCCAAAGCATCCATAAATCCAGTCATATAATATTTTCTATTAAAATAATAAAAACTATCTAATATTTCTTCTTCTAAATTATCTAACTTTTCCTTTGCATATTGATGTGTTTAACTATATATGTAATTCAAAATAGTATTTACACATTTCTTAAAATCATATATGTGATTTTTATCTTCTTCGCTTAATTCAGTTTCTAATTCTTCCTCCTAAATTCAAACCATTTCTCCAATACATTTTTTCTTTTTCCATAATTAAAATTCTCCTTTTCAAAAATACTCGTATTAGTTGCATAAGGATAATTTTACACTCTGAAATACACACTAATTTTTATATTAACACTTTGCATGCACCCATATTTATAAACATTTTTCAAAACTACCATTTTGTCATTACCATGTGCATGGGATTTGGTTGTAATGCTGCTGGAGTTGTTGGAGCAAGAATTATAGATTCTCCTAGAGAAAGATTAATTGCTATACTTACTAATAACTTTGTTCCTTGCAATCGGAAGATTTCCATTTTTAATAACCATTGCTTCAATATTTATCGCTGGAACTACTTTTGGTATTTGGTCATCCATTTTATCTACTTTATCTGTAATTTTAGTAATAATTATAGGTATTATAATGACACTTATTATATCTAAAATTTTGTCTAAAACTATTCTTAAAGGAATGCCATCATCTTTTGTGTTAGAACTACCTCCTTATAGAATGCCACAAATTGGTAAGGTTTTAATACGTTCTATTTTTGATAGAACACTATTCGTTCTTCGGAAGAGCAATTGCTGTTGCTGCACCTGCTGGAATTGTTATATGGCTTTTTGCAAATATAAATATTGCTGGAATATCTATTTTAAATCATATTGCACAATTTTTAAATCCTTTTGCAAATCTTATGGGATTAGATGGATATATTTTAACTGCATTTATTTTAGCACTTCCTGCAAATGAAATAGTTCTTCCAATAATTCTTATGAGTTATATGTCTGGTGGAAATTTAGTGCAAATTGAAGATTTAACAAGTATCTCTAATATATTAATAAGTAATGGTTGGACTTTACTTACTGCAATAAATGTAATGCTTTTTAGCTTGATGCATTTCCCTTGTAGTACTACTTTAATTAGTATAAAAAAAGAAACTGGAAATTGGAAATGGGCAATTTTAGCATTTATTATTCCTACTATTTGTGGAATTTTAATATGTATACTAACAAATGGGATTTATAACTTAATATTTTAAATGAGGAAAAAGTGGAAGGAGCATCTACTTTTTCCTCATCTCTTAAAAAATTCAATAATTTTATTTATAATCTTCCTAAATGTGGATTCTTTATATTCGACTAACATTATTCTATTATTTTCATTATTATTCTCTTTTCATTAATTTTATTTAAAACTATTACATTTTACTTTTATATATTTTCATAATATCTTTTAAGCCTAGCTTTGTTCCATAATTTAGTATTGCTGAAGAATATATTTTTATTGATATTTTGGCAACCACTATTATACTTGCTGCTAGAATTATTATTGAACCTAACAATTGAGTTGTTGTTGCTGTTCCCATCATTACTCTAAATGGCATACTAAATGGTGATGATATTGGAAGTATAGATGCCACTACATTTACATTACTACTTGGATTCATCATTGAAAAATATGCTAAATAGAATCCTGCTACTGCTATAATTGCTATTGGACCATTTGCAGAATTTATATCTTCTGGTTTACTTACAGTAGATCCTGTTAATGCATATAGGAGTGCATAGAAGAAATATCCAAATATAAAATAAATTACTATTATAATTCCTAGCATTGGTGTTATATTAGTCATGTCTAAAATTCCATCTAGTGTTCCTTCTGGTAAGAAAGCTGTTGCAGATATAACTCCTACTACTATAATAGATATTATTTGTAATAATCCTACAATTCCTATGCCTATCGTTTTACCTAATACAATTGTTTTTGGTGTAGTAGATGTTATTAATGTTTCCATTATTTTTGATGTTTTTTCTGTTGTTATTGAGCTTGAAACTTGATATGCACAAAAGTATATTGCATAGAATAATACTATTGATAATAGCATTATTATAAATGGATTTCCACTTGCTGCATTTTCATCTGTTTCTATTGTGTTTACATTGAATGGTATATTTAGCTCTTCTAATTGATTTTGTGTTAATCCCAATTTTGATAATTGAACATTTTTATAAATATTTGAAAAAGAATTTAATACTTCTTGTGGTATATCATCATAAGAAACTGCACTTTCAATGTAATAGTTAATAATTACTTCATTTTCACTTTTTTCAAATACTAAGCAACTATCTATTTCTCCACTATTTATTTTATTTTTTATTTCTTTTTCATCAATATTTTCATTTTGTATAATAAAATTATATGAAGACCCTTCTGTATTTAAACTTTCTAGTCCTTGCTCAAATAAATTGTCATTATCTATCAATAATATTTTGTTACTCCAGTCACTATTTCCTTTTATTTTACTCATAATATTTGGTATATTAAAACCTATTACTATTAGAACTAATACTATTATCATAGATATTATAAATGATTTTCTTTGTAACATGTCTTTTATTGTAAATTCAGCTACTGTTATTAAATCTTTCACTTACTTGCACCTACTTTCTCTATAAATATATCATGTAAACTTGGTTTTTTTAGCTCAAACTTGTTTATTTTTATATTATTTTCTGCAAGTAAATTATATAATTTATAGCCTTCTTCTTCATTTTCTATTTCTATTTCATAATTTTTATCTTTTGAAAATATTATTCTTAATCCTAAGCTTTCAATTAATTTATCTATATTTCCTAAAGATTGTATTTCTATTTTGTTAGATTTGTAACTATTTTTTATATTGTTCAAATTACCCTGTATTACTGTTTTTCCTTTATCCAATATTACTAAATCTGTACAAAATTCTTCTATTGAGTTCATTTGGTGACTAGACATTATTATGAACTTCCCATCATTTATTAGTTCTATCATTACATCTTTTAGCATTTCAGTATTTATTGGATCTAATCCACTAAATGGTTCATCTAGTACAACTAATTCTGGATTATGCATAACTGCTGTTATAAACTGTACTTTTTGCTGATTTCCTTTAGATAATTTCTCTGCTTGTATATATGTATATTCTTCTAATTCTAATCTCTTTAGCCAATATTTAATAGTCTTATCTGCATCTTGTTTTTTCATTCCTTTTAATTTTGCAAAATACATGAGTTGATCATATATTTTTGTTTTAGGATATATTCCTCTTTCTTCTGGTAGATATCCAAAATTAACATTTTTTCTTGAAACTTCTTTTCCATTCCATGTAATCGTTCCAGCATCTTTTTTAATAATTCCAAGTATCATTCTAATAGTAGTTGTTTTTCCTGCTCCATTTGTGCCAAGAAGTCCAAATGCACTTGGTTTATCAATTGTAAATGAAAGATTATCTATCGCAAGTTTTGTGCCATAATTTTTCTTCACATTTTTTACTTCTAATCCCATTATTACATCCCCTATCAAAACTTTCTGATTTTAATTTTATATTTATTATATATTTATAAATATTTATTTACAAGTATTTAATATATTTTATATGTTATCTAGTTTACAAAGAAAAAAAGGGAAACTTTTTCCCTTTCTTTTCTATTTGTTCTTCCAGATAAAGAAATTTAAATTTCTTGTTTTATTTTTCCTTCTCTATATGCTTTAAGTAGTAACTTTAAATCATCTATTTCTTCTTGAATTTCCTTTCCTACATCTGTATCTGCAACACTCTTTCTTTCTGTTTCTTTTTCATTAACCATTATATCGTATTTTATATCTATTTCTTCTCTAATTGCATCTGCTTTAGAATCAAATGGTTCATTTGCTGCAAGAATTAATCCATAAGAATTATATGTTAAAGTATAACCTGCTCTACCAGTTTGTGATCTATAACTCTTTGCAAATCCTCCATCTATTACTAATAGTTTACCATTTGCTCTTATTGGACTTTCTCCGTCCTTTTCTTTTACTGGTATATGCCCATTAATTATATGAGAATTTTTTCCACTTAACCCAAATTCTTTTAAAATATTATTACAAATTTCTTCACTTTCAATTAAAGTAAAATATGGATTTTTCTTTTCTTTATGTGTTTCTTTATCTTCTACAAAATACCTTTCAAATGTTGCAGCTTTTTCTTTACCAAATAATGGAGATTTTGGTCCACACCATAAGTACCACATTAAATCATTTATATCAGTATTTTTGTCTGTCTGATCTTTTTCAAAATATGCTTTTCTTATAGCTTTATCTATAAAATCTAAATATTCTTTTCCTGCTAATGTTCTTCCTAATATATCTACTTTTGCAAATTCACCATTTTTCTCCATTGGTATACAACCATGGAATAGCAAATTAGAATTGAAGCATTTATATATAGAGGATTTTGAATAAAGAAAAGCTATATGTTTATTTAAAGTTTCACTATTTTTAAATGATTCTTCTAATCTTGATATTATTTCCTCTTCTTCTTTGGTTAGTTTATATGGATCTTTCGGATCTATTGTAGGGAAATTAATATCATTTAGTTTATATGTTTTTTTATCAATCTTAACAGTTCCTTTTTTGTAGTCTATTTTATCTAGTAATAATCTTCCTTCCATTTCATACTCGGGATGATTCATTACCATTTGCCCTTCTAATTTCATCTGAATTATTGATATAGCTTTGTGCAATTTTGCTATAGATATTTCATCACTTCTTATATATTTATTATAATCAAAAATTTTAGGCATAAATTTTTCACAATCATCATTACTATATGTATTTAAAGCAAATGTTGTAAGAGGCCTAATGTTTATTCCATATCCCTCTTCTAAAGTATCTATATTATCATATCTACTACATATCCTTATTACATTTGCTATACATGCTCTATTTCCACATACAGCTCCCATCCATAAAATATCATGATTTCCAAGTTCAATGTCTAAACTATGGAATTTCATTAATGTATCCATTACAAGTTTTGCACTTGGTCCACGATCAAATATATCTCCTAATACGTGAAGATGATCTATTGCCATTCTTTTTATTAAATTTGATATTGCAACTATAAATTCATCTGATCTATCTAATTCAACTATTGATTTTATTATCTGTTTGTAATAAGTTTCTTTGTCAGGCCCACATCCCTGAAGATGTAATAATTCATCTATTATATAGTCAAACCCCTTTGGCATCGCTTTTCTTACTTTTGATCTTGTGTATTTTGAGCTTACTTCTTTTGCTACTTCTATTAATCTATATAGTGTTATACTATACCAATCATCTAAATCATTCACTTCCTTTTTTATCAGTGCTAACTTTTCTTCTGGATAGTATATTAATGTTGCAAGTGCACTTCTTTCATGTTCTGTAATTTGATTGCTAAATATATCTTCAATTTTGTTTTTAATTATTCCTGAACCATTATTTAATATGTGAGAAAATGATCCATATTCTCCGTGTATATCACTTAAAAACAACTCGGTTCCTTTGGGTAAGTTAAGTATTGCTTGAAGATTTATTATTTCTTCTGATACTTGTTCTATATTACTATATTGTTTGCTTAGTAATTTTAAGTGCCTTTTGATACTTATATTATCTTTCATTTTAATACCTCACTTAGAATTTTTATAATAAATTATATTCTTCATTTTTTACTATATTATTTTTTACTGCTATATTTTATCATAAATTATAATTATACACAAGAATAATAGTAGACTTTCTTTAATGTTATGTTATCTAACTTCAAATTTTTGAAAAAAATTTGTTTTAAATATTTACAACATTTTATTAACTATACAAAATGTCCTATTTTTCTATTCAAAAAAAAGGACATTTTGTATGTCCTTTTTTTATTAATTTTATTTAACTGTATATCCCTCTTCCTCAAGAGATGTTTTTAATACATCTTTTGTCATCTCTTCATCTGATATACCTTCAGATTCTGCATATGCTTTTGCATCCATTGTTATTATTAGCTTTTTACCATCTTGTTTAGCTTCCATTCCTTCTAAATTTGATTCTTCTGATAAAGAAGCTCCCATATTAAGTACTGCATACATTGATGAAGCTGTTTCTTCTTCTTCAAACTCCATACTCATTTCAATATTAGTAACTTTGTCATCTTTAAATGTCATTATAATTTCCTCTTTATAATTTCCCATCATATCATTTTCTGTTGTTTTTGTTGCAATCAACTTATCATTTCCACATCCTGATAATAAAAATAATATCAATCCCATTGTCACTATTAATGTTACACTTTTTAATACCTTTTTCATAAATTCACCTCCATTTTCTGTTATTTAAATTATATCATAATACAATTTTATGCAATATATTTTTATTATTTTTATAAATATTAGATTATTATTCTTCTCTTTCTCCTTGATTATTTGAAACTTTTATTATTTTGCTACGTCTTATATCTGATTCACTTGATATTTTACCTACATCATATCTATTTTCATTCTCAAATTTTTCATCATTTGCAGGATCTTTTCCTTTTAATCTTGCAAGTATTTTATTAACTTGCAAACTCCATAATATTTTTGGCATATTCTTTTTTGTTTTTTCTATATCTTTTACCACCTCATTTATAAATTTTAATAATTTATCATTGTTTACAGAATGCGAATTTAATTCTAAATATTCAAATAAATCCTCATTACGTTTAGAGGTTGACATTGATATTTTTATCTCTCTACCTAAATTATATGTAGCACATATTTCATTTTCGTTTAATACGGATTTTATTTGTTGTTTTAATTGTAATACTTCATTAAGTGACATTACATCTGCAGAATGAATCATATTAAATAATATGAACTCCATAGTAGATTTCTTCTCTTCACTAGTTATTTTGATCGAACTCCTTAAATCACTCATTACAAATCTCTCCAATCAAATCGTAGTTTTTTACTCCGTGTTATATTACATTTCACAAATTCACCTAATAAATTATCTTCTGTATTTTTAATTATTACTATACCATCTGTTTCTGGTATATCCATATAGCTTCTTCCTATATAAAATTTATTATCAAATGTTAAATTTTCTATTAATACATCATATGTATTTCCAATATATGATGCAAGATTTTTGTTTGATATTTCTCTGGCAATACTCATTATTTTATTATATCTCTTCTTTTTTGTATTATGATGCACTTGTTCTTTCAATCTTGCTGCTGGTGTTCCATCTTCTTTTGAGTACATAAATACTCCTAACTTTTCAAAATATCCTTTATTTACAAAGTTATATAATTCATCAAAATCTTCTTCTGTTTCCCCTGGAAATCCAACTATTAAAGATGTTCTTAAAACTACATTAGGTATTTTGCTTTTTATTTTTAATATTAAATCTTCTATTTGCTTTCCTGTACTTTTTCTATTCATTTTTTTTAATAGTTTATCTGATACATGTTGTACTGGTATATCAAAATAATTACATATTTTATCATTTCGTTTTACTGTTTCTATTAATTCATCTGTTATACATTCTGGATAAGCATACAGAAATCTAATCCATTTAAATCCATCTATTTTGCATAACTCCTGCAATAATTCACTAAGTCTTGACTTACCATATAAGTCTTCACCATATCTAGTAGTATCCTGAGCAATTACAATTAACTCCTTTATACCCATATCGCTTAATTTATTCGCTTCTTCCAATATATTTTCAATTGGTCTACTTACATAAGGTCCTCTTATATATGGTATAGCACAATATGTACATCTATTACTGCATCCCTCTGCAATTTTTAAATATGCTGTTTTATCTCCTGTACTTATAACTCTATTCATATATTCTAATTCATTACAAATATTTTTAATTTGTATATCATTTACATTTACTAATGTGCTTATTTTATCCCAAAAATCTTTATATTCATCAATTGATATAAATAAGTCTACTTCAGGAATAGCTTTTTTTAATTCTTTACTATATCTTTGTACTAGACATCCCATTACTATCAAATACTTACATTTTCCTTTTGTCTTATACTCTGACATTTCCAATATAGTATTTATGGCTTCCTCTTTTGCAGATTCTATAAATCCACATGTATTTACTACTATAATTTCTGCTTCTTCTACATTGTTTACTATTTTAAATTTATTCTTTTTGAATAATCCTATAGCCATTTCAGTATCAATTAAGTTTTTAGAACATCCTAATGATATAAATCCAACTTTCATACTTTGTACCTCTTCTAAAAATCATCATTATTACACATATTTTTTCTAGTCATCTCTAATAAATTTAGCTTAGTGAATCCTAGTATTTGTGATTTTGTCCTATCTTTTTTTAATTCTTGTGTTAGTAATTCAATAATTTCACTTTTATTATTATCTTCATACATATCTATATAATCTATAATTATTATTCCACCAATATCTCTTAATCTTAATTGTTTTGCTATTTCAATTGTTGCTTCTTTATTTACTTTGAATACAGTGCGTTCTAAATCCTTGTTTCCTGTATATTTACCAGTATTTACGTCAATAGCTGTAAGAGCTTCTGTTCTATCTATTGTTATAAATCCTCCACATTTAAGCCAAATTTTTCTATTATCTATTTTTTCTAATTCTTCTCTTACTGAATACATGCCTAATAAATCCTCATTTTCTTTCAATTCTAATTTAATAATTTCAGACATATTCATACTTTTTAGTATCTCATTTACATCTTTATATGTTTTAACATCATTGCATATAACCCTATTTAAATTTCTATCAACTAAATCTATTAACGTTCTCCTAAGTAACGCTTTATTGTCATATAACAATTTTGGTCCATTTAATTTATGTTCTTCAAATTCTCTTTTTATGTTTTTCCATTTTTTTATTAATTCATCTAAATCTGATTTTATAATTTCTTCATCTATACCTACACTTGAAGTTCTTAATATAGCACCTGTATTATCTGGTAAAACTTTTTTTACTATTTCTATTAATCTTTTTCTCTCATTTTCATTTTCTATTTTTTGAGATGCTGTTATAAAATTGCTATTAGGCATAAAAACAACAAATCTACCTGGAAGATTTATATGCGTTGAAACTCTTGCTCCTTTTTTTTCTGTTCCATCTCTTTTAACCTGTACTAATATTTTCATATCTTGTTTTACAAAATTATTTATATCACAATTTGGGAGTTTATATTTCGTATCATTTTTTGACTCATCTTCTTTTGGTAATAAGTCTTTTAATCTTATAAATGTATTTCTTTTATCTCCTATATCTATAAAAGCTGATTGCATACCTCCCAATACATTTTGTACTTTACCACAATATATATTTCCTTCAAGTCTCTGTCTGTTGTGATGTTCTTCATGTTTTTCTACCAATATTCCATTTTCTACTAACATTATGCTTTTTTTATCTGGTTCTTTATTTATTATAATCTCTAACATTCAGATCTCCTTTAATTCTAATTAAATTTATTCATCGCTCTATCAATTCCATTTTCTAGAATCTCAACTATACTATCTCTTGCTCTTATTATACTTTCATCTAATATATCTCTTTCTCTTTTTGGAATTTTTTCTAATACATAATTTATCATATTTGATTTGTCTTTATGAGTTCCTATTCCTATTCTAACTCTAATAAAATCTTCTGAATTTAAATTCTCTACTACAGATTTCATTCCATTGTGAGAACCTGCCCCACCCTTTGCCTTCAATCTTATATCGCCTATATCCAAGTCTATATCATCATAAATCACTATTATATTCTTATTAGAAAGCTTATAAAATTTCTTGAATTTTATAATACTTTCACCACTTGCATTCATAAATGTTTGAGGTTTAACTAAAATTACTTTTTTAGAATTTATCTCCCCCATGCCATAAAAAGCATCAAATTTAGATTTTGATACTTTTATATTACATATCATAGATAATGCGTTTATTACATCAAACCCCATATTATGCCTTGTGTTTGAATACTTTTCTTCTGGGTTTCCAAGTCCTACTATTAAATACATGTTTCACCTTTTTAACTCTTTTTTTATTTTAACTATCATAAATAATATACCATAAATATGGGTTTTTTGCAATATTTAGAATTGTAATGAATTTTTTGATTAGATAAATTTTATTTGTATGAAATGGGTGAAAAAGGGGCCAGGCCCCTTTTTCACCCATTTCATATTGTGTAGAGGTCGGTCAAGACCTATCCCTACAATGTTTTCAATAAATTTAATCCTACAAATTACAATTTAGCTAATAAAAAAATAACTGCATATTATGCATGCAGTTATTTAAATTTTAATAATATTAATCTTCTTTTATATCTTTTAATAATTCTAATTGAGAAATTAATAATGATTCCATCTTTGCTTTATATACATCAAATTGCTTTTTTAATTCTTCTAATTCTTTTTGTTTAAGCGTTATTTGTGTATTTAACTCTTCTACAGAATTCTTGGCTGAAAATTCTGCATCCTTAATTATTTGATCTGCTTGTTGTTTTGCAACTGCAGTAATTTCATCTGCTGTTTTCTGTGCCATTACTAAGGTGCTTTGTAATGTATTTTCTATGTTTTTATATTTATCTACATCATTATCTAATTCTTCTCTTTTTTCTTTTAATTCCGCATTCTCTTTATATAATTTTCCATATTCAAGAGTTAATTCATCTAAAAAATCATCTACTTCATTTACATTATATCCATTCATCATTTGTTTACCAAATCTTTTATTTTCTATATCTAATGGTGTTAACATTATATCTCCTCCTTGTGTACAAAGATTTATATTATATAAAACGGGCATACATGTATGCCCAATTTATTAATAAATATTATTAATTATTTCTAAGCCATGAAACTGAAAGTTTACTTTTTATTTCCTCTCTAGCTAAATCACTTGCTATTTCATAATTTACTGGTGCAACTAAGAATATCGCATTTGATACTTTTTGGATATGCCCATCTAAAGCATGCACTGATCCACTTATAAAATCAACTATTCTTCTTGCAACATCTTTATTTACATATTCAAGATTTACAATTATTGATTTTTTTTCTTTTAAGTAATTACATATCTCTTCTGATTGCTCAAAAGATGTGGGTTGTGTAATAACCATTCTTACTTGTTGTGTTCCAGGCATATTTACCACTTTATTATTTTTTCTTCCAAAAAAGCCTCTTTCTTCTGGTTCTTCTTCTGTTTCTACCTCTTTATCATAGTTATATGAATATAAATTTTCACTTTCGTTTTCAGCGATTTCTTCTTCATTTCCTGTTTCAATTCCTAAGAAATCATATACTTTATTCATAATTGCTCCCGCCATTTTATAAAACCTCCTAAATTTCTCCTTCGTATTTTTACTAGTAATAGTATCTATCTTTTTTTATTCATTGTCAATAGTTTTTATGATTGTAATGTAATTTTAATCTTATTGTAATACTTTTGTAATATTTTATTCTATTTTAGGATTTATTATAATTTCATCATATATAGAAATTTTTTTCATATTATTTATGTCTTTTGTAGTAAATCCTAAATTTTTTAAATCCTCATTACTATAACTTCCAACTATACAATAATTATCATTCTCTTTTAAAATCTCTACTAATATTTCATCTTGATATCCAGCTCTATTTCTTACAACATAGCTTAGTCCATTGTTATAATAAATAGCAGATTTAGGAACCTTCAACCCTTCATATTTCCACCAAATTATATCAAATGTTATTTTCCTATAATCTATCAATTTTTCGACACAATCTCCTATTTTAAAAACAATTAAAGTAGATTTATTATTTTGCTTTGCTATGTATGATATTATAGCATCTACTTCGTCTTGTGTAGATAATCTTAATGTAACTTCTTTACCTATTGTTGCTTGCTTTGCTTCTTCAGAATCAAGTATTGCAGCAATATAACATTCGTAATTATTTATTACTTTTCCTTTTTGACTACTTGTTGTTACTATTTGTCCTGTTTGTAAATTTAATTTTTCAAGCATTTCTTTGTTTAAGTCTTCAAGATTATTTGGTGTTAATGTTTCTTCCAAATCATCAACTCTATATGATACAACTCCAGCCATTGGAGCATTAACATATTCAGAATTATCCTTTAAATTTTTTTGATATTCTTCTTTTTCTTTTATTAATCCATTAATATACGAACCAGCCTGACTTAATTCTCCTGCTATTTTAGATTTTTTTGTTATATATGTATTTATATCTTTTTTATATTCAGATATTTCTTGAATGTCATTTTTTGATTTAAGTCCGTCTATCTTGTTTTCTATTTGACTTTCAATTGATTTAATATCATTAGTAAACAAATTAGTTTGTCCGAGTAAAGCCTCTTGAATTTTACTATTTAACTCATCAATTTTAGTATTTATTTCCTCTTCATTTTCACTTGCATACCTAAAAATTTGATCTCCTTTTGCAACTTTTTCCCCTTCTGCTTTAATCTGAACCATTCCATTGTCATAATTTTTTCCCTTTGCAATTTTTTCATCTCTTATTACATATCCAACAGCACTTTCTTCATCATAAATAGTCCCATTTTTAACCATAGTCAAATCTGTTGGAATAACAATTAATTTTATTACCTTATATATAGCATATACGAACAATGATATAACAATTAGAGGAATTAACATTTTAGCTATATATTTTTTATTTGTTTTTTTAATTTTTTCTTTTTTAGTTTTCTTTTTGGCCATTTAATGTAATCCATCCTTTATATAAATTATGTATATCAAATTAATTGGAGTATTATATTTATGTTTTCTTCTAGCTTATTTTCTCCATTAATCCAATACGTTTCTTTATTTTTTTTAAACCAAGTTATTTGTCTTTTCGCATATCTTCTTGTTTCCATTTTTACCTTTTCTATCATTTCTTCTTTATCAATATTCCCATTTAGATACTCTACAACCTCTTTGTAACCGGAGTCCCTGCATGGCTGTTGGAAATTCTTTATATTTTTCTATTATAGATTTTACTTCATTTATTAATCCAGCCTCTACCATTTTATCTACTCTTTTATTAATTCTATCATATAATAATTTTCTATCCATATTTATAGCAAATACTTTATAATTGTATCTCACTTCATTTCTTCTAGATTCTAAATCTTGCTGAGTTTTTGTCTTTCCAGTTTTATGATAAATCTCAAGTACCCTTATTATTCTTTTTTTATCATTTTTGCTTATTTTTTTCATTGCCTCTGGATCAATTTGCAAAGCCATTTTATATAGTTTTTCTAGTCCCTGATTATTCGCAATCTCATTCAATTCATTTCTATAAGTTTCATCTATATCCTCTTCTATAAACTCTATTCCATATATTAAAGAGTCAATATATAATCCTGTTCCACCACAAATAATAGGGGTTTTTCCCCTTCTAAAAATTTCCTCAATACATTTTTCAGCTTTCTTCTTATATGATGAAACACTATATCTTGTGTTTGGAGATACAAAATCTATCATATAATGCTTAATTCCTTGCATATCCTCCTTGGATATTTTGGCTGTTCCTATATCCATGTCTTTATAGATTTGCATTGAATCAGCAGATATTATTTCTCCATTAATCCTTTTTGCAAGTTCAACGGCCATATTTGATTTTCCTGATGCAGTTGGACCTGCAATTACAATTACTGTAGGTTTGTCCATAACTTTTCCTTTATTTATATATTATTATAATAAATTGTTGTTTGTTGGGTTAAATTTGTTTTCAAATCCGTAGGGGTAGCACCCTTGGGCGACCCGCGATTATAATTTATTTGATAACCTTTTACACGATTTAGGGCAATTCCTTCGATGTATTCGGGTCGCCGAGGGCTGCGACCCCTACAACATCTGCAACAAATATAATCTACAAATTGCAATTTATCTTCTGTTAAATTTACGTTCAATATCATATTTACTCATTTTTATAGCGGTAGGCCTTCCATGTGGACATGTGAACGGATTTGGTAAAACTAACAATTGTTTCATTAAATTATCTACTTCTTCTTTATTTAAATTCATATTTGCTTTAACTGCTGCTTTACATGCTACTGTACTTATAAACTTATCTTCTTTTTCTTGTGTTGCAGTTATCGCAACTGTATCAATTTCATCCAATAATTGTAAAAATAATTCTTTGGTATCTAATTCCATACATAATGATGGTACACCTATTAATCTTATTGTATTATCGCCAAATTCCTCAAATATAAATCCTGCTTTTTTGAATAACTGAGTATTTTCTTTTACTATTTCTTTTTCTTTATGTGAAAGTGTTATTATATCTGGAAGTAACATTATTTGTGAATCTTTTTCTTTATCACTATAAAAATTTTCTTTTACTTTCTCATACATTATTCTTTCATGTGCAGCATGCTGATCTATAATATATATTTCATCTTTTATTTCTATAACTATATATGTAGAAAAAAGTGCTCCTATATATTTATAATCAGGTGTTTTTAAATAATTTTCATCTTGCTCAAAAACTGATATATTTTTTATAGAATTTAGTTTGATACTTTCTACTTGTCCTTTTAGTTCTTCTTTTTCTGCTGTTTCAGGGAGTTTCCCAAATGTTTTTACATACATCTCGTCAAATTTTTCATTAGGTTCTCCTGATTCTCTAGGTATTTCTTGCATTTCTTTTTGCATATTTATAATACTTGCCATTTTATCAATTTGTTCTTCTGTTGGAACTTTAAAATCACTCTTTTTGTCTTCTTTTGGTGTTGTAATTATATTCTCTATACCATTCTTTTTATTATACAATTCCTGAATTGCATTTGTTTGGTCTAAAATAATATCTTCTTTTTTATCTCTATCTTTCTTTTTAAACATATTAAAACTTGGAATTCTCATTGTTTGATTTTTAAAATCCTGTTCATCTTCTTTTTGATTTGAATCTTCAGATAGATCATCTTTGTTTTGTTCCACACTATTTACTGTCTCATCAGTATTTATTTCAGGACTTCTTACTAATCCTTCTTTTAATAAACTTTCTCTAATTGAATGATAAACTGCTTTAAATACCTTTTGTTCTTCTGACCATCTTATTTCTAATTTGGTTGGATGAACGTTAACATCTATTTTCTTAGGATCAATATCCACATTTAAAACTAAAAATCCATATTTTCCTATTGTTAATAATCCTTTAAATGCTTGTTCAGCAGATGCTGATAATGTTTTATCCTTTATATACCTTTTATTAACAAAAAATAATTGATAGCTTCTATTATTACGTGCAATCTCTGGTTTTCCAACTACACCTTGAACTTTTATATTTTCATATTCATACTCTACTGGTACAACATTTTCTGCAATTTCTTTACCATATATATTATAAATTACAGTTTTTATATCTCCATTACCTGTAGTTTGTATAACTGTTTTTGATCCATTAATCAACTTTATAGCAATATTAGGATTTGCAAGTGCTATTCTTGTTACTGAATCTTCAATATATCCAGCCTCTGTAAAATCTTTTTTCAAAAACTTATATCTTACAGGTGTATTGAAAAATAGGTTATTTACTGTTATTGTAGTACCAACTTGTGAAGCTATTTCTTCTTGTTCTAATACTTTCCCACCTTCTACTAATATTCTATTTCCGATTTCATCGCTTTCAGTTCTTGATATCATTTCCACATTTGCAATTGCTGCAATACTAGCTAAGGCCTCACCTCTAAATCCCATTGACTTAACTGTTTCTAAATCATCTGCTTTTCTTATTTTACTAGTAGCATGCCTTTCAAATGCGAATTCCATATCATCTTTAGATATTCCGAACTCCATTATCAATAATTCTTATTTTACTAATACCACCATTTTCTATCTCAACTGTTATGTTTGTAGCTCCGGCATCTATTGAGTTTTCTATTAATTCTTTAACCACAGAAGCTGGTCTCTCAATAACTTCTCCGAGCTGCAATTTTATTTATTGTTAGTTCATCTAATAGTACAATTTTACCCACTTTGTTTTCCCCCTTAATTTGAATAAATTATATCATTAAATAAAAATAATTTGTATATATTTTTGGAAATTTTTCGGACAACTTTGAAATTTTTTAGACGGACTTTTTTCTTGCAATGTAAAGCAACATCGTAAGAAAAAAGTCCGTCTAAAAAATTTCACATCTAAATCATCGCTGCACCTATTATTCCAGCATCATTTTTAAGTTCTGCAACTGTTAATTTAGGTATTGTCTTTTTATCAAAATTAAATAATTCTCCTTTTTCTATTATTCTTTTTTCCAATTTACCAAGTAATATTTCTTTATAATATGCAAAACTGCCTCCTATTGATATTACTTCTGGTTCAAATATATTAATTAAATTGGCTACTCCTATAGCTAAATAATCTATATATGTATTTAATATGTCATTTAATTTATCATTATCTTTATTTTCTAACATAAATCTCTTTATATTTTTTCCATCCACATCAGGAAGTCCAAATTCGTTCTGTATTTTTAGTTTTAATCTTTTCATAGATGCATAAGTTTCAAAGCATCCACTCCTTCCACAATTGCACTCTTCTCCATCTTTTTGAATCACCATATGACCTACTTCAAATCCAGAATATTTTTTAGGTTTTAATAGTTTATCATTTAAAAAAACTGCTCCACCAATTCCTGTTCCTACAATTAAAAATATTGCATCATCATAACCTTTTAAGCTTCCAAATTCTTTTTCAGCTATAGCTGCACACTTAGCATCATTTTGTAAATATATAGGACAATTAAAAACTTTATTTAATTCTTTTTCAATATGTAAATCTTTTATTCCCAGATTTTGTGCTTTTATTATAGTTCCTCTAGATACTGTGCCAGGAATTGCTATTCCAATTGACTCAATTCCATTAACATTTATTTTGTTTTCTTTTATTGTTTCTTCCATTAATTCAATTATTGTATTTATTACTATGTCTGACATATTATCTTTATGAAATTGGTAGTCCTTTTCCTTTTTAAAAGGCAATTCGCCATTCTCTTTTATAATCCCTAATCCAATATGGCTTCCACCTACATCAATTCCTATTTTCATTTTTTGCTCCTTATAAAATTGTTGTTTGTAAAATATCAATTGATTTCTAGAAAAGGTTATATTTATTTGTTTCTCAGTTACGCGATCCAGCTTTCGTTACATGAAACTGTTGTTGCTTTAGCAACTTACAGGTTCAGTAACGGAATTCGCGTTGGAAACAAATAAATAAACCTTTTCTAGAGAACACTTAATTAAATAAATTACAATTTATAGATATGCTGAGAACATCCATGTACCCATATATATTTGTACTAATGGTACTAAAATAACAAGTGTTACAAATATTAATAAAATTCCTACTATTACGTATATAATTTGAGGTAATACTTTCATAATTCTTGTCATAATATTATCAATATCTATTTCCATATATTCTAAAAGTTTTTCCATCATTTCTGCTAAATCTGTTTGCATTCCTATTTTTAACATTTCGGTTATCATAGGACTTGATAATCCTGATTTTTCAAATGGTTCTATCCAACTTTGTCCAACTAATATATTATTAATTGCTGATTCTATTAATGATAGCATTACTAAGTTATTTGATATACTCTTACTTGTTTCTAATGCTTCTTGTATTCTCATTCCATTTCTTATGTTTAATAAAATTGCCTTTATTAATCTTGAAAAATCTATAGCATAAATTAATGGACCAAATACTGGCATTCTATATTTAAAATAGTGGTATTTATATTTTCCATGTGGAGTTTTTATATATAAATATATTCCTATTAAAATTCCTAATATTATAATTACTGGTATATACCAAAATTGAATAAATTTATCTAATACTCCTTTAAACCACAATGTAATTGCTGGGAGTTGATCTTGACTTCCAACCTGTTCAAGTACGTTTTGTATAGCTGGAATTGCAACTAATGTACCAATTACTAATAAAGCTAGTAGTACTACAAATTGAATTAAGTTTGGAACTAAAATATTTCTTATTTTTTTTGTTAATGCTGCATTGTCATCTAAATACTTAACTGCCTGTTCTAATGCTCTGGTTAATGATCCGAGATAATTCTCCTACTTTTATCATATTTATATATATTGGAGGAAATACTCCTGTATAGTATTCCATTGTAGTATACATGTTTTCACCTGCTTCTACACCCAATAATATATCTTCTATTATTGCCCTAAATGATGGGTTTTCTGTACTTTCAATAATAGTAGATAGTGCATGTATATTATTAAAATTAGCTTTCTTTAGTAAATAGAAATCTTGTGTAAATATAACAATATCTCTATTTGTTATTTTTAAATTATTAAAAAGAATTCTTTTAGCCTTTTCTTTAAAATTCTTTGTTTTAGACAGTGCATTTATATTTTCTTCTCTCTGTCTTACGCTCTTTAATATACTGTCACTTGTTTCAATATTCTTTTTCTGTTTTTTTCTCATTTTACTAGCTCTGTTACTCATTTGTATTTGAGTAACTTTAATAGGCATAAATCCATTTCTTTTTAGTTTTTTCAGTAAAATGAATCTATTTATTTCTTCTACTCTATTTCTAACTACTTGTCCTTTTTTATCTACAGCTTTATAAATATATAAAGGCATATAAAATCCTCCGTTCCTATTTTATATTATCCTCTTTTTATTTTCATTTGCATAATGGTTCTATTTAATGTTTCAATATTTTTTTCTTCAATTTGTGATTTTGCTTGTTCTAATGTTATTTTTTCCTCAACAAATAATTTTGCTATTGAATTTATTAGACTAATATTCCCTTTATCAATATTTCCTTGAATTGCATCTTCTAATTCTGCAACACTAAATTTTTCTTTTCTAATACATCCTGCTACTACATTATCAACTATCATTACTTCAGGTAACATTACAAGTTTACCATCTACTCCTTTTAAAAGTCTTTGTGATACAACTAATTTTAATAAAGATGACATTAAATACTTTATACTTGCTTGATCTCTTACTTCATAGAAATTTATCATTCTATCAATTGTTTCAGCACAAGATTTTGTATGCAATGTTCCTATTACTAAATGTCCAGATTCTGCCATATCTATTGCAGCTTCCATTGTTTCTTTATCTCTTATTTCTCCAATTACTAATATATCACAATCTTCTCTTAAAGAGTTTTTAACACCATCTCTAAAATTGGTAACATCTCCACCTTTTCCTACTTCTTTTTGTACTATTATTGACTTTTTACAAGTATGTTTATATTCTATAGGTTTTTCTAAAGTTAAAATCTTTTTATTTTGGGTTTCATTTATTTCATTTATTAATGCATTTAGTGTTGTAGTTTTTCCTGAATTTGTTTTACCTGTTACTAATATTAATCCTTGAGGTTGATAAGTCATACGTCTTACTATATCTGGTACACCTAATTCTTCAAATTTTGGTAAAGTATTTTTTATAATTCTTAATGTAAATATTGGCATATCATCTGATGATGATATATTTACTCTTAATCTAATATCTTCATATTCAAATGAAGTATCTAATCTTTTTGTTACTTTATATATTTCATCCTTATCTACATTTCCTCTTATAAAATAATCATATGCCTCATATAGTTCATTTTCTTCAATTACATCTTCATTTTCTAATTCTTTTAATTCTCTAGAAATTCTTAGTATTGGTTTTAAACCATATATTAAATGTACATCTGATGCATCTTCTTTTATTGCAATATCTAGCACTTTATTGATATTTAACATTGTTTTCCTCCTTATACTACAATTATTTAATTTGTCTATTTAGTATATTATTATTTTTCTGTCTATCTCATCCAAATTAGTAATTCCATCTATTACTTTATTAATACAATCTACCAATAATGGTCTATAGCTTCCTTTTAATGCTTCATTTCTAATTTCTATACTAGAAGCACCTTTTACTATTAATTCTCTGATATTATCTTCTAGTGATAAAACTTCAAAAGCTCCTATTCTTTCATAATATCCACTATTATTACACTGCTTGCATCCTACTGCATCATATGTATATTTACCTTCTAAATCAAATTTAGTATTATATCTTTCACCTATCTGTAAAATTAAGTTCTTTTCTTTTTCAGTAAACTCTCTTTTTTTTGCACATTTTTTACATAATTTTCTTACTAATCTTTGTGATACTAATGTTCCTACTGTACTCGAAATATCATAATTAGATATTCCCATTTTTCTAAGTCTTGTTATAACTTCTATACTATCTATTGTATGTATTGTTGATAAAACATGGTGTCCAGTTTGTCCTGCTTGAAATGCTATTTCAGCAGTTTCTTTGTCTCTTATCTCTCCGAAGCAAAATTATATCTGGATCTTGTCTTAATACTGTTCTTAATGAATCTGCAAACCTTAGTTTTTCATTTATTTCAATCTGATTTAACCCTGCTATACGAATTTCTACTGGATCTTCTATTGTTGTAATATTTATTTCTGGCCTGTTTAAATATTCTATTATACTGTATAATGTAGTGGTTTTTCCTTCGCCTGTTGGTGCTGCAATTATGGTAATGCTGTTTCTTTTGTTAAAGCTTGATTTTATAAGGTGTTCATCTTGTGGAAAACCTAAATCTGTAAGTCCTCTAATATTAAGATCTTTCTTTAATAATCTTAATACAAACTTTTCTCCATATATATTCTTTTGTGACGAAACACGAATATTGTAATCAGGATACATTACAATTCTACCATCTTGTGATTCTTGTTTTTCTTGATACATATTTGAGATTGCTTTTAACCTTCCTACAATTTGAGATTGTTTTTCTTTAGGTATTTTAACTGCATTTATTAATTCTCCATCAATCCTATATCTTACATTTATTCCATTTTCTAATGGCTCTATATGAATATCACTTACTCTTTTTTTAATTGCTGTTTTTATAATTGTATCAACTAATCCGAATTGTATCTCCATTTGAATTAATATCGTCAGTTGCACTTCCCTCTAATAATTCCAAAATATTATTAATATTTTTTTCAAATGTAATATATCTTTCCATTATAAGACCTTTATTTAAAAGAATTAATCTAAGTGTATCTACAGCCCTTCTATTTAGTGTGTCCGAAAAACATACTTTTATTTTATTTCCTGTTATATCAAAAGGAATTGCCTTATTTTCCCTTGCAACATCTATTGATATATAGTCTGAAACATTTATATTAATATCATTTTCTGTTAAAACTATTGCCTTTTCATCTAAAATATCTCCTAAAGTTTCAATCAAACTATATTCATCACATAATCCTAATTCGTTTATTATTTCTATTATTTTCATATCTGGATTATCTTTTTGATACTCTAAAGCTTTATTGATGTCTGCTTCATTAACTATTCCTCTTCTAACTAGCTCTATACCTATTGGTCCTTTTCTCTTGTTATCCATACTGCGATTTCCTCCTTCGTACATTTAGTCTATATCTAATATTATAATATATTTCTTCAAAATTTTACATATGTTTTGTGCTTTTACATAAATTTACCAATTTTTAATCTTTTAATGGATATATATTATTTAGAGTTTGATATGATTGTAAACTAGAATTATTTGCCCATACTCCTATAAGCTGTTCTTGCCCATTTGAAAAATCACCTGATACTGTGTAAGAGTTATCATCTATTGGAGCTATATCATTATATCCATCTACTGTCTGAATATAATTATTACTATTACTAAATAAGAATACTATTTTGTTATTACTGCTATCATATGCATATCTTGGTATCCAAGTATATATTTCTTCGTTTTTTAATAGATTGTCTCTATCTATTTCTTCATCTATTGAATATTCTTTGTTTGTTTTTAAGACTAATGCCCAATTACCAGATTCATAATCATACCATGAATCATCTTTTTCACTGCAAATTTTCCAAATATTTTTTATTTTTTTTATTGGATATAGATAATATCCTTCTTGCAATTCTATTTTTTTAATGTCTGGCTTATTCGGAGTTACTAAATCTTCTCTTTGTTTTGTTTTTTTCATTTCTATTTTTTGTTCTTTATTACCTAATTTATATGTTACTGTCATTGTTACTTCTTGTACTAAATCTAATTTATCTGTATTCCCCTCTGTTTGATTATACTTTACTATATCTATTTTTGCTGTAAATGGAGTATTAGTACTTTCATTTGTTTCTATAAGTTTTACCTCAGCATCTGTTTTTGGTGTATTACCATCTTCTTCATAATAATATTTTTTATTAAAATAATCACTTAAGCTATCTTTTGTTATATCATCATAATAAGTTTTATCTATATATTCAAACATATCAATTATATATCCTGTTGCTTTGCTCATTCTTTTAGTAGAACTACTAGATAAATATATGTTATATGAAATTGTTGCAATTAATCCTGCAAATAATGCAATAATTAAAACTGCAATTAATGCATCTTGAGCAGCCAATCCTTTTTGATTCTTTAATTGTATATTATACATTGTTCCTCCTCATAATATTATGTAGTTTTGTAAAATCAATGTTATTATATTTGTAACACATAAGTAAAATCCTATTGCTATATTTTTATTTTTTGGTTCTATTATTTCTTTTTTGCTATTATTATTTATGGTTATTTGATTTATAGATATTAATAATAATGTAAATATAATACTTAATATTAATAATTCTTCTCTAATAAATATTGCTATATATGAGCATAATGTTAGAATTTGTATTGCATATGATTCTTTTCCTTTTTTCTTTAATAATATTGTATTTATTAGTATTAGTATTAACATGGTAAATAAATATATGACATATCTATATATATTAAATTTTAATGCATATAGATATATTATATAAAGTGTTTCTACTATTAATCCAAATAGTAATACAGAATTTAAAACAGTATGATTTTCCTTCTCAATTCCTCCAATAATAAATAAAGTAGATATGAATAATATTCCAAATACAAAATATATTAAATTTTCTACTTGTAAATTGTATATATTAATTCTTAATGACATGCCAAATAGAAGGAATGCTATACCAGAAAGAATTTCTAAGCATATGTATCTTCCTCTTATTTTTTCTTTACAATATCTACATTTACCTCCAAGCAAAATATAGCTTAGTACAGGTATCAAATCTAAAAATTCGAGTTTATGATTACATTTTGGGCAATATGATCTTCCATGCATTATACTTTGCCTAATTGGCATTCTATATATTGCAAGTGAAAAAAAACTTCCAAACAATGTTCCAATTACAAATATTAAAAAATACATTATTAATTCCAAATTGCACTCCTTTTATAGTAATTTAGGCATATACATTTATCTAATGCATATGCCTATTATGCAAATATTATTTTCATATTATTCCCCAACTGGTTGTGGAGCTGCATTGTTTGCGTAATCTTCAATATTATAAACACCATCGTCAATATTTACTAATCCACTAGATAAATTATTTTCAGCTTCTTGAGCTGCATTTGTATCAGTTGTAGCTTTTTTAGCAGTGCTAAATAATCCTCCTTGTAGGGCTACTGTTACACTAACACCTACTAATATTAACATTACTATTATAGTAATAACTAATGCTACCAATGTAATACCTTTTTGCTCTTTCATCATTTGTTTCCCTCCTTTTTTTATATTTTTATATATTATTTATATAAATAATATCAACAATTTAATAGTTTTTACCAGGTGTATTTATATATACCTCATTTTTGTTTGTTTCATCCTGTTGACCACCCTGTCCATCACTAGTATTTGATGTATTGGTGTTTTTTGTGCTGTTATTTTCTGTTGAATTAGTTGAAGTTTCTGTAGTATTTGTTGTATAATCTGCAAATGGATTTGCTTTTCCTTTATCGTAATCATTTGTAGATTCATATAAGTCCAAATCGGAACTATCAATATAATATGTTCTTACTATATTTTGTTGGTCAGATACAGAATCTTCTAATTCTTTTTTTATATCTTCTGGAATAGTATATGGTTGTATACTAATTGGTACTGTTTTATTATTTGGAATATAGTCATAAAATACTATTGCTAACAATAAAGCTACTGCTATTAAAAGTAATACTACTATTCCTATTTCTTTAATAATTCTTTTTGCCATTTTTCTCCTCCATAATTTAATCTAGAGTAATACCTATATTCTCCACTGTGAATTTTGCTTGTAATGTAATTCCATCATTTTCTGAACGTGTTTCTTCACTATTGTTGTCTTTCTTATCTGAGTTAGATTCATTATCATTATTATTTGTATCGTTTGAGCCATTTGAATTGTTATTATCAGAATTTTCTGAATTTTCATTATTTTCTTGTGCATTATTTATTTGTGATGAAATAACAAAATCTTTAATTTCAAAATTTAATTCTTCATCATTTTCTATATCATACAGAAAATCAGTTATACTTGTGTAGCTACCGATTAGAGTAAACTGTAAATCATAAACATCTTGCGTTTGTGTAGATTTTAAATCTAAATTTAATGACTGTACTCCTCTGTCTTTTCTATAATTTCCAAGTATTGTCCATAAATAATGTATTTTATATGTTTTAATTTCTACAGTTCCAAGTGAGTTTTCCTCTTTATTATATAAATTTTTACTTTCAAATTCTTGCTTACTTATTTTTAATTTTTTTATAGCATCTTCTAATCCATCAACCTCTGTAGGATAAGTTTTGTTTGAAAGATCATTTGCTTCATTATAATCATTCTCCAATTTATTACTTGCAGCTTTTATATTATTAATGCCTTTTATATTTAAAAAATTTATACCCTTTGCAAGTGAGAAATAGGTTAAAATTAATAATAAAATAATTAAAACTGATATTAATATTTTTTTCACAATACTCTCCTTTTAATGTATAATTTTAATATGGTAATTTGCCTTCTATGCTAACTACAACAAATTCTTCTTGTCTTACTCCTGATGTAGAAGTTACATCTCTTAAAATTCCTTCATTTTTTATTTTAGCTATGAAATATCCTAGTTGTTCGTATTCTTTTGATTGAGCTTGTATTTTTATTGTTTTTCCAGATGTATTTTCTATTGATAATAATTGTACTTCTTTTGGTATATTAAACATTATTTCTGTCAAGAAATTTGGAAGTACATTTTTCTTTGCATAACTTTGTGTAAGTTTATCATTAGATTCATTTATTTTTTCAATCATTGAATTGTACTGTTCTGTTCTTTCTTTTACAAGCCTTAAATTGTTTGATACATCAGATATTTGCTTGTTAGAATCTGAAATAAAAGCTTGAACTTCTGTTTCTTTTTTATTAATTTGATTAATAAGTATATTCGAAAATATTGCATATACTACCACTAAAATTAATATTCCTCCAGCAAATCTGATCATATTTCTTTCGATATTATCTAATGATTCTTTAAAACTTGTTTTAAAAATATCTTTTAACTTAGCTATTTTAGATGTATTATTATTAGTCTTATTTCTACCAGATGAACCACCTATTTGCATATTTAATAAATCACTTAATCGTTCTAATGCTCCTTTAGTTTTAAAGTTTACTTCTTTATATCCTACTCCTATACCTTGAAGTGCCAAAGCTATTGCAGAATTTACTTCTATATAGTCTCTTATATTTAATTTTATATTTGATTTTTGAACAAAAAATGGAGCTAATATTTCACATTTTTTTTCAAGAAAGTTTTCTTGAAAATATAAATCAATGTTGTTAATTGCAGCTGCAAGACCTGTTATATATATTTCATCTATATCTATTCCACTAGCATTAATAACATCTTTTAATTTTTCAACAATCTTATATAAAGTAGGCATTATATCTTCCATGTATTCATTTTCTTCAACTTGAAGATTTCTACCTTGTGTAGTATATATAGTAGTATTTTTACATATTTCATATGCTTTAGCATACGAGTTTTCCTTCATTATAATATTGTCAAGGATTTCTTGCATTCCTGTTTCAATAATTTCTACTTTGTTAATTTTACCATTAACTATAAATGTAACAGATGTATTTTTTTCTATATTTACAATAACTTTATTCTTTTTATCTATACCACGTAATAAACTTACTATACTAATTGGTAATGGTGATATACTATTTACTCTAAATCCTGATAATACTTGTAGTTTTTCTGCTATATCAGATTTTTCTGTATATGCGTATAAGCTTGTAATTTTATCTTTGTCATCTAAATTAGGTATTAACAAATTTCTGTAATCTAAAGCATTACTATTCTTATGATTTTCAGTACAAAAATACTCAAATTCAGTTTTTACTGCCTTATTTAGATCTTTTTGATTAAGCAAGCTAAATAATTCTGCATAAGTATAATTTTCATTTGATAAGTTAGTACTAATTGGAATTTTATAACTATATGTTTCATTTACAATTTGCTTAACTGTATCATCTATATCATCATAGAACTTTATTCCAAATGCTTCAACTTTAAAATTATCACGTTCTTTAGAAACTTTTGCATATTTAATTATATTATTTTCTATATATAATCCTAAACAACTTGACATTTTTTTCTCCTTAATTTTTATTATTTTATTAATATTTTATATTTTTTTACATGTTTGATACTTGAACATTTCTCATGTTTTAACAAAATATTCAATTTTAACAAATTTTTTTCACTATCATTTTATATTAGTTTAGTTAAAAGTCAATATCTTTAGCACAATTATAATTTAATTGTAATTTAATTGTAACATAACTGTAATATATGATTTTTGAAATTATTTGCATATTTTTAGCAGTTTTGGAAAATATAAAGTTATCAAGTTAATTTGAGGTCATATTGTGAAAATATTTTTTCACAATATGTGCTACAATCGCTATTACCTTTGAGATTTACTAATTTCATTTATAAACTCAAATTGACAAATAAAAGCCTCTATCATTCTTACAATTTATATTAGAGGTTTTATTTAAAATTTATTAGAGCATAAAATTGCTCGAATGGAGGTTTTTATATATGACAATAGAAAAACATTTAAAACTAACTGGTATATCTGATGTGTCATGGAAAGATGCTATAAACAAAACAATAATGGAAGCATCTAAAACTATTGATTATATTTCATCTGTTACTGTATTAGAACAAACAGCTAAAATTGATGGAAATAAAATTGTTCAATACTACTCTACAATAGATTTATCTTTTAGTATTGATGAAACTAGAGACAATAGAAAGGAGAACTAGTACCAATGAAACCTATTAATACACAAAAAGAATATCAAGAATATGTTAATCAAAAATCACCAAACTCACCGATAATAAAAAACTGTTTTAATGCATTCTGGGTTGGTGGACTAATTTGTACAATTGGACAATTTATAATGGAAATTTGTAAATATAGAGGTTTAGATAATGAGTTAAGTGCAACTATAACTTCAATTATATTAATATTTTTAAGTGCATTTCTAACAGCTCTTAATATATTTAATAAAATTGGTAAATTTGCTGGGGCAGGCTCTCTTGTTCCTATTACGGGTTTTGCAAACTCAATTGTATCTCCTGCTATGGAATATAAATCTGAAGGATACGTTATGGGAGTTGGTGCAAAAATGTTTACAGTAGCTGGTCCAGTACTAGTTTATGGTATTTCAACATCTATTCTTGTAGGTATATTATACTTAATTTTTAACACTCAAACAATAACATTAGTATAACACTTTAATTGTTTTATATTTATATATATTGTAATTTGTTTTGAGAAAATTTTATTTCATATTGTGGGTCGGTCAAGACCGACCCCTACAACGGTTGCAATAAAATTAATCACTCAAAAACAATTTTCTTAACAGTTAAACAGAAAGGAGATTTTATGCAAAAAATAGGTAGTCAAAGTATTAAATTTGATAATCCAATAAATATATTAGAAACTGCATCTATAGTTGGTCCAAAAGAAGCAGAAGGACCAATGGCTCAGTATTTTGATAAATGTCTAGAAGATGAATTTTGGGGAGAGAAAACTTGGGAAAAAGCAGAAAGTAAAATTATTAGAGAAACTGTAAATTCTAGTATTATCAAATCAAAAGTTCCTGCAGACAAAATAGATTACTGTTTTGCAGGTGATTTGTTAAATCAATGTATTTCGTCTAGTTTTGGTTTAAGAGAATTAAATGTTCCTTTTTTTGGAATATTTGGAGCCTGTTCAACATTTGTAGAAGCTCTAAGTTTAGCCTCTGTTTTTATTGATGGAGGTGGAGCAGAAAACGTTATAGCAGCAGTTTCTAGTCATTTTTGCAGTGCAGAAAAACAGTTTAGATTTCCTCTAGAACTTGGTAATCAAAGGCCACCTTCTTCACAATGGACTGTAACTGGAGCAGGTTCAGCAATAGTATCTAAGAATGGAAACGGTCCATATATAACAAATATTACAACTGGAAAAATTGTAGACATGGGAATAAAAGATGCAAATAACATGGGAGCTGCAATGGCACCTGCATTTGTTGATACACTTTTAACACATTTTAAAGATACTGGTAGAAATCCAAGTTATTATGATGGAATATTTTCTGGAGATTTAGGATATATAGGAAAGGAAATAGCAACTGAGCTTTGTCAAACTAAAGGATATAATATCAAAAATAATTATAATGACTGTGGGGTTATGATTTTTGATAAAGAAAATCAAGATACTCATTCTGGTGGTTCTGGGTGTGCATGTTGTGGATCAATCTTCTCTGGATATTTATTTAATCAATTAAAGCAAAAAAAATTAAATAAAATACTTCTTATAGCAACTGGAGCACTAACAAATGCTACTTCTTCTCAACAAGGTGAGTCTATTCCTGGTATTGCACATGCTATATCTATAGAGAATCAAATTAATTAATAGAAAGGATTTATATTATGCAAGATTTTTTTAATAATTTAGATTGGATGCAGATTTTACGCTGTTTTATAGTAGGTGGATTAATTTGTATTATTGGACAAATTTTAATTGATAAAACTAAATTAACCCCTGCAAGAATACTTGTTATATTTGTAACTACTGGAGCAATACTTCGGAGGTCTTCGGAATATACCAAAAATTAATTGATTTTGCAGGTGCAGGAGCAACGGTTCCTTTAACTGGTTTTGGTAATCTTCTTGCTAAAGGTGCTATTCAAAAAGTACAAGAATCAGGTTTAGTTGGAGCATTCACTGGTGGAACTGCAGCAGCTGCTGGAGGAATTGCATCAGCAGTATTCTTCGGATATATTGCATCACTTGTTTCAAAACCAAAAATGAAAAAGCAATAAATTTAATCACACAAGCAACAATTTATTTAACCACAAAAAAAGAAGTTGAATTTATTTCAACTTCAATTTTTAATTTTATCTATGCTTTTTTTGCAATTTCTGCAATTTCAGTAAATGCTTTCATATCATTTACTGCTAAGTCTGCTAACATTTTTCTGTTGATTGTAACATTAGCTTTTTTTAAACCTGCAATCATTTTGCTATATGTTGTTCCATTCATTCTTGCTGCAGCATTAATTCTTGTAATCCATAATTTTCTAAAATCACTTTTTTTATCTTTTCTTCCAACATAAGCATATGATAATGATTTTAGTACTGCTTGGTTTGCATTTCTGAATCTATAACTTTTTGCTCCAAAATATCCTTTTGCTTGTTTTAATACTTTTTTATGTTTTTTTCTTGTTATTCTTGCTGTTTTAACTCTTGCCATTTAAATTCCCTCCTTAACCATATGGTAATAATTTTTTAACTCCTGCTTCACATGTTTTATCTGCATAAGCTTTTGCTCTTCTTGACATTTTTTGTCTCTTTGTTTTTGTTGCTAATCTATGCCTAGAATTAGCTGATGTTCTTTTTACTTTTCCTTTAGCTGTATAAGCATATCTTTTTGCAGCTGCTTTATTTGTTTTTAATTTTGGCATTTTTTGTACCTCCCTATTATGATTATTATTTATTTGGTGCTAGTATTATAAACATATTCTTTCCTTCTAATAAAGGTTTCTTTTCCAATGTTGCTACTTCAGATAGTTCTTCTGAAAATTTATTTAATACTTGTTCACCTAATTTTACATAGTTAAGTTCTCTACCTCTAAATCTAACAGTTATTTTAACTTTATTTCCATCACTCAAAAATTTTTTAGCATTTTTTACTTTAAAGTTAAAATCATGTTCCTCAATATTAGGTGTGACCCTTAACTCTTTTAACTCAAATGTTTTTTGTTTCTTTTTAGATTCCTTTTCCCTTTTAGATTGTTCAAATTTATATTTTCCATAATCCATTAATTTGCATACTGGATTAGTTGGATTTGAAGAAACTAAAACTAAATCTAAATTTTTATCCATTGCTAAGTTCATTGCATCATGTATAGACATTTTTTCTAATTTATTGCCTTCATTATCAATTACCTGAACTTCTTTAAATCTTATTTGCTCATTTATTAATAGGTCTTGCTTTATCTTATTCACCTCCAGACAAATGAAAAACTTCGTCTTGCTATGTCAAACTTCATTTAATTTCATTCAATGTACTTTTGTACTATTTCAAGAAATTAAATTCGTTTTCCTTGCAATACTCGTTTTTGATTTGTCTCACCTTATTATTAATTTAGTAAGACAAATAAAAAAACTTGTTCTAAAGAACAAGTTAATCCACATTGAATATTTATATTACCTATCTTGTTATTTGTAATTTAAATATTAACCTTTTTCCTTATTTGGATAAGGTGAGAAGTGGATTCTTCTTCTTTAACCTTAAATATAATAATCTATTTTTTAAAAAATGTCAAGGTTTTTTATTGACTTTTTTAAATTTATATATTAAAATAGTTTGGTATGAATATTTTATAAGGCTATATTTTATCCTATTACCCGGTAGATTAAAAATATACTCTTATATAATTAATTAAAAATAAGTTAATAAGGGAGGAACAACTTTACAATGAATAATACAACATATATGGCAAAAAAAAGTGAAATTGAAAGTAAATGGTATATAATTGACGCTAGCCAGAAACCATTAGGTAGAGTAGCTGCTGAAGCTGCAAAATTATTAAGAGGAAAACATAAGCCAACATTCACACCAAATCAAGATACAGGTGATCATGTTATTATATTAAATGTAAAAGATGTTATTTTAACAGGAAAAAAATTAGATCAAAAAATATATAGACATCATTCAGGATATATCGGAGGAATGAAAGAATTAAAAGCTAAAGAAATGTTAGAAAAAAATCCTGAAAAAGCAATGATGCTTGCAGTAAAAGGCATGCTTCCACATAATAGATTAGGAAGAAAAATGATTAATAAAGTAAGAATTTATGCAGGAAATGAACATGAAAATCAAGCACAAAAACCTGAAATTTGGGAGGTAAAGTAATATGGCAGCAAAAAAAGAAAAAATAACATTTTATGGAACAGGTAGAAGAAAAAAATCAATAGCAAGAGTAAGACTTGCAAATGGTAATGGAAACATTACAATAAATAACAAACCTTTAGATGAATTTTTAGGAGTTGAAACTTTAAAAGTTATAGTAAAACAACCATTAGTTGCAACAAATTCATTAGATAAATTTGATGTTATTGCAAAAGTAACAGGTGGAGGAATTAGTGGTCAAGCAGGAGCTATAAGACATGGTATAGCAAGAGCTTTAGTAGAAGCAAATACTGAATATAGACCAGTTCTTAAATCTGCTGGATTTTTAACAAGAGATGCAAGAATGAAAGAACGTAAAAAATACGGACTTAAAAAAGCAAGAAAAGCTCCACAATTCTCTAAGAGATAATTACACAAATATATATAAAAATCCAGAATTTATATTCTGGATTTTTTATTGCTATATATTTATCATTTTTTCAATTATACATTCATCCTCTATTTTATTAATTCCAAAACATTTTTTACCTAAATCTTTTATTGATGCTCCGCAATGATATGATTCCTTATTATCAATTATTATAAATCTATCATGAAATTTATTACTTGTACTCATTTTTAGAACTGGATATTGTTTATTAAATTTTTGTATATCTAGTTTCGATATATTAGTTTTATTTGATGTTAGTAATACTACTTCTACATTCTTTCCCTTTTTAGATAACATTTTTAAAACACTATCATCTATATAATTGTCTATTATTAATATTTTTTCCTTTGCACTTTTTATTATATCTATTATTAAACTATAACTATCCCATATTTGCCCTTCAAAAAATATTTTTTGTTCAATTTTTTTATTCTTTTGAAGTTCATCAAATAAAATATCAAATTTTTTATCTTGTTCTAGCAATTTATATTCCATATAGGCCAATCTCTCAAATACATTTCCATTCGATGAAATAAAGTTTCTCATCTCTATAAAAGTATTTATGATTTTTATGCTTACATTAATTGCTATTCTACTCGTTAATAAAGATGCAAGCATCGTTATTCCGTATTCAGTAAATGCATACGGCATATATTTTCTATGTTGTCCTCTTCCATTTTTTAAGGTGACAAATTGGCACCTTAAAAATTCATATTCTTTTTCTGTTAATTGAAAACAAAATTCTTTTGGAAATCTCTCAATATTTCTCTTTACTACACGATTTACATATTTTGTTTCACAATTGTACAATATAGCCACATCACTATCTAACATTACTTGCTTTCCTCTTATTGTATATATTAAGTTTTTTATATCTTCATTACTTACCACATTTAATTCATTTGGCATATATACACTTCCTTTATTAAACCATATATAGTTTAAAACATTTGTTTGTATATGTCAAGTATTTTTTGGTAATTTTTGTAAATTAAAAGTAAAAAGTGATTCCATTTTGGAACCACTTTTTATCGTTATTTTTTGAGGTGACAAATTGGCACCTCAAATTTTTTATTTCTCAATTATTAATAATTTTCTGCTTTGATTTCGAAATATGCTCTTGGATGTGCACATACTGGGCATACTTCTGGAGCTTCTTTACCAATATGAATGTGTCCACAATTTCTACATTTCCAAATTTTATCTCCATCTCTGCTAAATACTAATCCGTTTTCTAAGTTTTCTAATAATTTCATATATCTTTCTTCATGCTCTTTTTCTATTTTTGCTACGCCTTCAAATAAATCAGCTATATGGTCAAATCCTTCTTCTCTTGCTTCTTTTGCAAATTTAGCATACATATCTGTCCATTCATAGTTTTCTCCTCCAGCTGCTGCTTTTAAGTTTTCTTCTGTTGAAGGAATTCCATCATTTAGTAATTTGAACCACATTTTAGCATGTTCTTTTTCATTATCAGCTGTCTCTTGAAATATTGCTGCTATTTGCTCATATCCATCTTTTTTTGCTTTGCTTGCGAAATATGTATATTTATTTCTTGCTTGTGATTCTCCTGCAAATGCCTCCATTAAATTTTTTTCTGTTTTTGTCCCTTTTAAATCTGCCATTTTAAATACCTCCTAAATTTATATTTATTTTACAATCATTTTTTTCTTTATATTTTATATCATATTATACATTTTTTATCAAGTCTTATTTATTCAAATAGTTCTATTAAAGTCTAAAGTAGTAATTAGATGATTTTTTAAAAAATTTGTTGAAGAATATTGAAAAATAAGTTAAAATTAAAAATTTTGTATAAAATTTTTATAAATGTATAGAATAATTATTATTAAAAAATGCTTTAAATAAAGCATTTCAAAATAATTTAAGAAAGGATTAATATTATGAAAAATTTTAAACAAATAGCTTTATCTATATTTATATTGTTATTATCCATTGTTTTTATTCCTAATTTTAGCAAAGCTACTACTAGTACAGTAAGCACTGATGAGGAATTAAGAACTGCTATTGAAAAAGCTGCAGATGATGATGTTATTAAGCTTACAACAAACATATCCCTTATTAAACCAATTGAAATAACTGGTAAAAGAATTACAATTAATGGTAATGGATTTAGTATATCTAAAAATGATAATAACTGGAGTGATAATGGAAGTAATGCTACTTTAATTACTTCTGGTATAGATGCAAAAGTTACTTTATCTAATATCACTTTAAAAAATAGTAAAAAATATGGAGCTCAAGCTTACAATGGTGGTTACCTTGTTTTAGATAATGTAACAGCTACTGATAATGGTTATGGTGGAATATTAGTAAATGCAGGTACAGTAGAAGTTATAAAATTATCATTAGGACATAATGGTTTAGAAAATTCTAATAATGGTATAGAAATTGCTAAAGGAAAAGAAATTCCAGATTCAGAAAAAAGCAATCAACCAAAATTAATTATGAATGGTGAATTAACATCAACACAAACTGAAAATGTTATTTACCTTGCAACAAATGATAAATTAACTGAATTTTCAGTAGAAAATACTGATACTACTAAAAATCAAATATTTTTAAGTGGTAATAAAGTTGTTGTAACAGATGAAAATAATCAAGTTATATTTGAAAGTAATGAAAATGATAAAATTCAACTTGAAGGTGAAAGCTTTGCAAAAAATATTACAATAACAGTTAAATTAAATGATAAAACTGCAACTGTAACAGTAAAAGAAAATACTGTTCTAACTAAAGAAGATTTAACATCTAAAATTGATTTAGCTTCTTTAGATTTAAGTAAGTATTCTATTACTGGTTTCTATACTGATGAAAAGTATAAAACAGAATATAATTTTGAAGATCCAATAACTACAGATACAACTATATATGCAAAACTTAAATTAAATACAACTCCAAAAAAAGATACAAGTCCTAAAACAGGTTCAGAAGATACTATAGGTATTGCTTTATTTACAATGGCATTATCTGCAATAGCTTTAATAGTTTTAAAAAGAAAAGATATATAGTTATTTAATAGATAGTAACTTACAAAAGTAAGTTACTATCTATATTTCTTATATTATATATGCTAGAAATACATCTATAAAATTTCTGTTTTGATGGTATATAAAAGTATGCTATCTGTTATAAAATCATATATTTTTATTCAATTAATTCTATTGCATCATCTTGATTTAATCCTTCCAAATTATAGTATGATTGTGGAACTTCACCCACAATTACGCTTTCTACCAATAGTACTTGATTTATAATTTCATCTTCTATTGTTTTATATTGTGTTACTATACTAACTTTGCAAGTTAATTCTAAATATATTCTATATACTGTTTGATTTATACCTTTTGATTCAAATTCATTTTTTATTTCAGTTAAAATATTTCCTGTTGGAATAATTTTTATATTAATATTAGGTCCACTACCAGCTAAAAATTTATTTCCAGTTAAAGCACCAATTGGTATTTTTATTGTTTCTTTTTCTAATTCCTTAAACTGTTTTTCAGCTTCTAATGCAATATCAGAAGCAATCTTATTTATTACAACAACATCTGTTTTTAATACTTTATTATTTTCATCTTTCTCTACACTTACAATATTATTATATTCTGTATTATCTAATATCATATTAGATGCATTATTCATTATATATGTACCTATTTGTCTAGCTTTTTCAATGCATAGTCCTTCAAATATAGGATTTATTGATTTAAACAAACTGTAAAATGTAAGAATTGCAATTAGAATTATAATAAAAATGCTAAAAAATTTTTTAGCATTTTTATTATCTGTATAAAATCCTTTTATTTTAGGAATTTTTAT
>CANQIC010000012.1 GCA_947623865.1 uncultured Clostridia bacterium
CAATAATAATTCACTAATTTTATTTGCTTCATCTTTATTATCAAAAGTAGTAGTTATCATAATATATTTATTCATAGCTAATCTCCTTTTATAATTTTTTGTATATTATACCATAAAAGTTTAGTTTTGTCTTTTAATATTATAAATTAATTTTGCAAAATAAATTTATAAAATTTGAGAAAAAATCTCAAAATTATTGATATTTTTAAAATAATAGCATATAATATAGTATGAGAGGAGGAAATTTAAAATGTTGATAAGATTTAGTTTTAAAAATTTTAAATCTTTTAAAGATGAAAATTTACTAGATATGGAAGCTACATCACTAAAAGAGCATGAATACAACATCGTAAAAACTGATAATGTAAATCTTTTAAAAGTAGCAGCAATATATGGTGCCAATGCAAGTGGAAAGACAAATGTATTACAGGCATTTGATTATATGAAAAAAAGAATATTAGTAAGTGATGATTCTAAAGCAAATTCTCCAATAGATGAAGAAAATATATATAGTTTTATGATAAATAATGAGCCAATTAGTTTAGAAGTTGAAATACTTGCAAGAAATAATAAAATATATAAATATGGTTTTGAAGTATCAAAAGATATAATAATTTCAGAGTGGTTATATGAAAAAAGAATAAATAAATTCTACGAAATATTTGAAAGAAATAATAATAATGTTCAAATTATGAAAGTTAAAAATAAATTATTTGATTTAGGAAATATCGATGATAGAAGTTTATTTTTGAAATCTTTTAGAGCAATAGATAAAAGTAATGAAGATTTTAATAGTGTGTATGAGTGGTTTATGAATAGTAATTATTTAGACTTAGGAAATCCAAGATTTGAAGATTTTATAAATAATAGAATTTCATTTAAAATATTAAGTGATGAAAACTATAAAGAAGAATTATTAAGATTTATAAAAACCTTTGATTCTGGAATAGAAGGAATTAAGACCACACCAGATTCAATAGAAGAAGTACAGAATAACAATAGAGTAATTAAAATTGAATTGATCCATAGAGGTGAAGATAACAAGTTAAAAGCATTACCGCTAGAGTTAGAATCAAATGGTACTAGGAAGATGTTCCATTTATTTGACTTCTTTATGGATGCATTAAAAAATGGTATGGTATTATTTATTGATGAATTAGATGCTAAATTGCACCCATTGTTAACAAGATATATTATAAATCTATTTCATAATAGCGAAACTAATATCGGTAATGGACAGCTAATATACTCTACACATGATACCGTGAACTTAAATAAAGATACATTTAGAAGAGATGAAATATGGTTTACTGAAAAAAATAGAGATGGTGTATCTGAAATTTATGCATTATCTGATTATATACTAGAAGATGAAGAAAATAAAAACAAAACAGGCAAAAAAGTTAGAAATGATGCAACATACAACAAAGACTATTTAACTGGAAGATATGGTGCTATTCCGGTATTAGAGGAATTAAAAATAGAATTTAAGAATAAAAAAATGAATTAAAAGAAATAATAAAATTAATTGTTTTTGCTGTTGATTTTTAGATAAAATAATGATAAAATAATGATAACAAATTTCAAGGAGGGAATTGATATGATTAATATAAGACCAGTTTCAGATTTAAGAAATAAATATCCAGAGATAGAGGAATTAGTTTTAAAGGAAGATGAAGCAGTTTATTTAACTAAAAATGGATATGGTTCAATGGTAGTAATGAGTTTGCAAAAGTATTCTCAAATGATTGAAGACTTAGAAATCGACAAGGCAATGGAAGAGAAATTTGGAAATGCCGATATAGAAAAAGCTTTAGATGAAGCAGAAAAAGAAGCAGAAGATCCAAGTACAAAATATTATTCCCATGAAGAAGTATTTGGTAGTCTAAGGGGGATAATTAATGGAAAAAAATAATTACCAAATAAAATATACTCAAAACTTTAAGAGAGAAATAGAAAATGTTTTTAAGTATATTGTTAATGAATTACAAAATGAAATAGCAGCAGAAAATTTATTACAGTTAATTGAAAGAGAAATTAAAGAAAGAAGCTATAATCCAGAAAATTATAAACCTTTTAGGCGAAGAAATAAAAGTACATATATTTGGTATAGAATAAACATTAATAATTATTCAGCTTTTTATACTGTTAAAGGCAATGTTATGACAATGAGAAGATTTTTATATTCAAAAAGAAATCTAGAAAAGTTGATATAAACATAGTAAAGGTTGTGATCTTTTATGAAACTTATATATATGTGTGATATACATGGAGATAAGCATAAATATAAAAATATACGAAAAACTAATAGAGAAAAATATTCAATATATTGTTTTTGGTGGAGATTTATTACCTAAATTTTGTCATCGTAATGTAGAACAACCTAAATTTATAAATGAATATTTGAATGAATATTTCTCAAAACTACAAGAAAAAACATAAAATGTATTTGTATTTTAGGAAATGATGATTTAGAAATATTAGATACAGACTTTAATATGTTATGTAATAAGTATTCTAATGTTTATAATATAGATAATAATCATAACCACTCGTTTTACGGGTGGTTATAATTTATGTCTTATTAAACCATAATTCATATAAATCGGCATTATCGCTATTAGGCATTTTAGACTTCTCTAATTTATCAACTTGAACTAATAGAGATGGTTCAAAGATTGTTCCTGTAAGTACACATTGACCAGGAGCTAGATTAGGAATGCTATCTTTAGATAGTGAGTCTAATGTATTTATAGTATTAGATATCATTCTTAAATCTAGTTCATTTACTAATCTATGCAAAAAATAATTATGTATTTGAGACATTATTGTAGGAGAAATATCGTATGGTCTTTGACTTGCTAGTGTTATATAAAATCCAAATTTTCTACCTTCTTTTATAATTTCTTCAAACACTTCTAGCCTATAATCTTTCCAAGTTTCTTCTTCTCTAGTTGATTGTTCAGATAATATATTGTGAGCTTCATCTATTATTAGATGAAAAGTTTTATCTAATTTATCTGGGTTAATACATTTTTTGTGTAGTTCATAACTTTGCTTTGCTATTAATAACGGGATAATCTTCTTAGCTTCTTGATTACAATCTCTTAAAGAAATAACATTTAAAATTGAATTCGATTCATTGTCATCTATCTCTATTAATTTATTTAAAAACTTTGATCTCGACTCAATTCTTTGCAATAATGGATTTATATGTTCAAATTGGACATATTGATATCTAAGTCCATAAATTAATTGCAAATATATCATTATTTTTAATTTATCAATAAAATTAATATTTTCAATTTCATTATTATTAAATATTTCTTGTTGAAATCTAGATCTGATATCCAATATTTCATCTTCAGTTTTATTATTAATAAAAACATTTGCATCATAGTAAAAAGTGTTATTTTTATTATGCCATAAACTTGACAACCATTTTTGTACTTCTGTATCTGATATAATTTTGTTATTAAAATGCACTATTTCTAAAACTTTATTTAATAAACTAAGAGATTCTTTATTATTGTTTGCTTTAAATACATTATAGAATCCTGTTCCTATTGATTCTATTATTTTATTTGTATTGTTAATCCAATCATCTTCAAAAAAATTTAATGTATTCTTTAAAAAAGGTTGTTGGGTTTTTTCTGTAGCCGAAAAGATAATCGAAAGTGTTTCAGTATCAAAAAATTTATTATATGATAATTTAATCTTATCTTTTCCATTTTTTAATTTGGTGGAAAGTATTAATACATTCTTATTGTTTGTAATTACACTCTTTCCTATATATTCTCCATTAAAATCTATAATAACAAACTTACTCTTACCTTTTAAATTAATTATATGATTTTCTTGCAATTTAAATAATTCTGTATAAAGCTTTGCTAGAGTATTAGACTTACCACTACCTGTGTTTCCAAAGATACCGATATGAGTATTAAAAAGTAAATTCCAAGGTAATTCAATATCTATGTCTTCGTTTAAAATTTTTCCAAAAGGTATTGTATACTTGTACTTTTCATCGTTACCCCTAATAGCTTTAAATATTTCATCTTCTTCTAATAAAACTACTTCATTATATATCATTGGCAAAAATTTAATACCAGCATAAAATTTTCCTTTCATAAGATATCCAATAACTTTTAGATCTACTTTTCTAACATATCTTTCTTCTTCTGAAATTTGATTTGTTTCTTCTTTTTTAATATCTTCTAAATACTCTTTTTCTACTTTTGCTACTATTTTATATGGTCCTCGTATGATTCCTAGATATTCTCCAATAGAAACTCCTTTATAGACTTTTCCTTGGTTAAAATATGTAAGCATATTAGTATTTTCAAGTAGTTTCGCAATTATTTTTAATCCATCTATTAATATTACATTACCAACAACATACTTATTTTTCATCTATATTATCTCCTAAAAATTTATTAAAATAATCAAAATTTCCTTTTATACCTTTGTCAAATTTTTCTGGTGATAGTATATAATCAACATTTTTATATCCTTTTAGTTTTTCGAATATACTATTATATGTTTTTTCATCAAATGGTAAAATATAAATTTTAGATTTAGGATTAACAGTTGCCCTTTTAAAAATGTCTAGGATATGCTCGTCTTTAAAAGAAAAACCAAATACAAATAATATAGTATTTTCTTTTTCAATTTCGTAACTAAAATTTCTAATAATTTGATAATAATGTTGTTCATATACTGTGTGATAGAACTTATTTTTATCAGGATTTATAATTAATAAATCTTGATATTGTTTATAAAATGTATCTAATTTATCTTCACTTCCAGTAGAAGGTATTATTTCTTCTAATTTCTTATTAATTTCTTTGCATTTTTCTTCAGTTGACAATTGTTTTTCATTTGTTTTATGAAAAATTATGTTGACTTGTTCGGTGATTTGTAATTCTGAATTTTCTTCAATTAATCTTTTTAATTTAGCAATGTGTTTTAATTCGTAATCGATTAAAATTTTATCTTCTTGATTTATATAATGTTTTTTCCAAGAAATAGAACCATGCATTTTGAATAAATTTATAGTGGGTAATTCAACTCTACATCTATCATACGTTCCACTGTGAGATACATTTAAGTTAAAATTATCAATACTTATAATTTTATTTATAAAACCACTACTACCATCATTAAAATAACACAATTTATTTTCACTATTTACTTTATCAAATGCCTTTTCAAACATCATATCATAATTCGTTGTAAAAATATTTACTCTTCTAGGTTTATTTAATGGTTCTCTATCTAATATTTCTATTAACATATTTATGAATTTATAATAGTTTTCAAATACACTTGTATAATTTAAATCGCATTCAGATGAAATATCCATTTTGGAAATACAATTTTCAAAATAGTATAAATAGAGTTTCTTTTTATTATTATCTGTTATATACGGAGAGCATAGTAAATTTTCAAATGTAGGCATTTTATCACCTATTGACAAAGTAGGAAATAAAGGCATACTAGCTCCAGATCCGATTAAAAAATTAATATTCTTTCCACTCATATGTTCTTGAATTGTTGGCATATTATCTACTCCTTATTTTTTTTATTATTTTATCATAAAAAGACGAAAAAAGGAAGTTTTACAGTAAATAAGTGAATAGTTAAATTAAAAAGTAAAAAAATTTATTATAAAATTACCCATTTTTAATATTTTCAAGACATTATTAAGTGTAAGGAAAAATTTTATAATTTTTTCTAAAAATGCAACATTTTAGAGTTCAATTTGGAATAGACACTTTAGAAGGGTAAAAATATATTTCAAAAACAGCTTCTTTCACAAGAAGTAAGTTTATATATAAAACCCCAAGTACATTGATAGATACACTTAAATTTAAGTGTCATAACAAGCCATTTTCTTTAATAATCTGTATTAGGTGAAATTGATTGAAAAGGAGTTGATGTCAATGTGAATAAAGATAAACAAAAAATAAAGAGTGATAAATTAGAATTTAATACATATTGTATTTTTACAGAAGAAAAGCAAGAGATTAGTCAGACAATAGGTTTAATTTTTAAGGATTATTTAGAAAATTTGAAAATTAAAAAGTAATTATTCAAAAGTATTTGCAAAATTAATTTGAGCACGTTAAAATTGATGTGTAGATGATTACGGATAGGAGGTTAAATGCTAGAAATAAAAAGTCAAAACTTCAAAGTACGGAATGTATATCAGACTATCTAGAGAAGATGGCGACAAACAAGAAAGCGAAAGTATCGGTAATCAAAGAAAAATTTTGCAAAGATATATAAAGGAGAACAATTTAACACTTATTAAAGAATACATTGATGATGGTGTATCAGGTACAACATTTAACAGACCTGGGTTTAATGAATTATTGCAAGACATTGAAAACAAGAGTATTAATATGGTTATTACTAAAGACCTATCTAGGCTTGGTAGGGACTATATAAAAACTGGAGAATACATAGAAAATTATTTTCCAGAAAAGAATATTAGATATGTTGCAATAACAGATGGAATAGACACTTATATTGATAGCACAAATAACGATATAACACCTTTTAAAGCAATTATGAATGATATGTATGCAAAAGACATTTCAAAGAAAATTAGAAGTGTGTATAAGGAAAAACAAAAGCAAGGTGAATATTTGTGTAGTATTCCAGCATATCGGTTATAAAAGACATCCTAATATTAAAAATAAGCTAGTGATTGATGAGAATGTAGCTGATATTGTAAGAAAGATTTTTGATATGTATGCAAATGAACATGGTAGCGTAGAAATAGTAAACTACTTAAATATCCATCACTATTTATCTCCAACTGGTTACAGAAAAACTGGAGTGGTACAAGATGAAAACAAAACGAATTATAACTGGAATGAAGTAACTCTATGTAATATGCTTAAAAATGAAGTATATATTGGAAATACCATACAAAATAAAAAAACGGTTGTATCGTATAAGGTAAAGAAAATTAGAACTGTAGAAAAAGAAAATCAAATACGAGTAAATAATACACATGAATCCATCATAGATGAAGATGTATTCGAAAAAGTAAATAGTATTTTGGAAAAGAGAGGAACAAATACAAAACTTAAATATGATTACCTATTAAGAGGTCTGCTTTATTGTTATCATTGCAAAAGAAAATTGCAAATCGTGCTTAAAAAGAATTCAAGGAGAAATAGCACATCACATCCATATATAATTTGCTCAGATCATAAATCAAGAGGTTGTTACCCATTAAGTATCAATTATGAAAAGTTTGAAAAACATATTCTTTATATAGTAAAAAAGATTGCCCAAATCTATGCTGATAAAGAAGTTTTTTATTCAGTTTATGAAAAATATCAAAACAAAACTCTTGATATAAGAGAAGGTTTTAAGAAAAAAATTGAGCAATTAGATAAAGCAATTTATGAAATAAACAGCAATTTAGACAAGATGTATATGGACAAATTAAAAGGTATTCTTTTAGAAGAAGACTATATAAGATATTCACAAAAATTTGTTTTTGAAAGAACAAATTTAATTAAACAAAAAGAAGAATCAGAACAAAAATTAACCCAAACAGAAGAAAAAATTAGTACAAAGAACAAAACAAAAGAAGAAAAAGAATTAGATGACTTAATAGAAAACTTTTTGAAATTAGAGCAAATTGATAAAATGTATTTATACCGATTAATTAACAAAATTGAGATTGATAAAGATAAAAATATATACATATATTTTAATTTTTCAAAACTAAATTCTATTAATGAAAATCTAGATGAGTTTATTAAAATTGAAGAACTTTTTGGCAAAAATATACAACAAAAGACTAGTTAAACTTCATTAAACATTTTTTAGAATACTATAAACACATATTGAGAAATTGCTATTTTAATGATAAAATAGCAAAAAATAAAATGAGGTAAAGTTATATGGGAAGAAAAAAGAAAAATCAAAAACTAAATATTTGGCAATGCATTTTTGCAGTAGTCATATTAATTTGTATTTCAATTTATGGATATATAAACAAAAATGCTACACCTGAAAATTTAGTAAATGATTATAATTTAAATAATCAAAATACCATATTTGATTTATCTACAATTCCTGAATACTTATCAAGACCTTATGTTGAAATTAACAATAATATTCCATATTTTACTGAGGAAGATTTGACAGTAGAGGCATTTGAAAAATATAGTGAATTGGATAGTTTAGGAAGAAGTGGAGTAGCGATAGCTAATATTTGCAAAAAAATAATGCCTCCAAAAGACAAAGAAAGGGAAGAAATTGGAGGGATTAAACCGACTGGATGGGTACAAAAAAGATATGATAATTTAATAAAAGATAAATATTTATATAATCGTTGTCATTTAATTGGTTGGCAACTTGCAGGAGAAAATGCAAATAAAAACAATTTAATAACAGGGACAAGGTATTTAAATACGGAGGGAATGTTACCATTTGAAAATGAAGTAGCTGAATACATAAATAAGAATGAAAATAATCATGTCTTATATCGAGTAACACCTATCTTTGAAGGAAACAATCTTTTAGCAAGTGGAGTAGAAATGGAAGCATGGTCAGTTGAAGATTCAGGTAAAGGAGTCCATTTTAATGTTTATTGCTATAATGTTCAACCAGGAATAGTTATTGATTATACTACTGGAGAAAGTTATGCAGAAGAATAAATTAATAAAACTTGATAATTTACAGTAAAACCATTGTAAATTTATGGAAAACAATATATAATTACTCTTAAGTTTAATTCTTAATACTATTAAATCGGATAGTATATTTCCATTATAAGAAAATTTGCTTCGTCATATGTGCATTTTGCTTTGCAAATATGCATGGACTAAGGAAACTTAACCTTGTTGCTCTGGAAAAACCTGTGATTTTTCTATGCAATAAAAACAAAAAAGCGAAGGAGTGATTATGTATTGAATTTAGACTTAGTAAATAATTTATGGAATGATTTAAAGGAGAATCAATTTGTGCAAAATTTTATAAAAGAGTTATCCAATCATTTAGAAAAAAATTTGACACACAATACAGAAATTTCAGGAGTAGATAATATTTGGAATAATTTACTTGCGGATAATTTAGAAATAGGTGACAAAAAAATAATTTCAAAATATAAAGACGAAATGCTAATGGAAAGAGCGAATATCTTACAAAATCATGCTTTAAAAACTAAAAATAAGGGAGAAATGTACTATATATATGATATAGATACTGACGAAAAAAATACATACAATTTATGTATTTGTGAACCAAATAAAAGTCATGAAGTAATTACAAAAAAAATAGAAGATTTGCCTGAAAGTACAAGTTTAGGAAGTGTTTTAAGAAAACAAGGAGAAGACTTTATTTTAGGGAAAGAAGATACTGAGGTTATTGAAAATCAAATAAACAATATGATTAAGGAAAAAATAAGAGAGCAAGATCAATATTTAGATAGCAAAAGAATAGAGGAGCATATTTATGAAGTAGATGAAAAATATTCAGGAAGGATTTGGTTATATGATTTAAGCAATAAAGTGGGTGAAGGCATAGAAGGAATTGAAGAAATAGAATTTCCAAAAAATTTGTATGAAACAGCTAAAAAAGGAGATAAGTTTATCTATCGAAATGGAGAATATCAAAAATATGAATAGGTTGGTATTTTTTAAAACCCACACCATTAATATTTGCTTTCCAACCACTTGGGAAAGGAATAGATGGATAATTATTTGAGATTGTTCTTGCTTGATTATATATGCTACTTTCTGATTTAATTTGGCCGGTAACTAAATTAACACCATCTGGATTACACATTGGTACTACATATATTGAAGTATTTTCAAAAATATTTCTAGCACTATAACCATAAATTGTAGTATTATTAACATAAGCTAAGCAAAAGTTTTCAACAAATTTCATAAGTAAAGGAGAAGTAATCCACTCATTTGCATGAATTGCGGCACTATAAAACACTTCTGTATCTCCAGTTCCTATTCTAATATATGGAATTGAGTTATTAAGAACGCTAGAACCTATCGAGCCAATTTGCAAAAATGGATAAATACTAGAGAGTGCATTAATATTTAATTCTAAAATATTTGAACTATAACTTATATTAGTAGGTACAATATTTCCAAATGGGACTATAATTCTTTGACCAATTTGCAAATCATTTGGATTAATATTAGGATTTGCAAATCTAATTCTATTTACAGTAGTATTGTATCTTCTTGCAATGCTATATAATGTATCATTTCTTTGAACTGCATAAGTCGTTCTTCCATTTATGTATGGGAATAGTGCATTCCATGTTAAAGTCCCCACAACCCCATCAGGAGTAAGCCCAAAATTTCTTTGAAATCTAACTACTGCATTTTGTGTAAGTCTTCCAAAATTTCCATCAATAGCTCCATTATAAAAACCTAGTTTCATAAGTGTGCTTTGCAAAAGTTCGACCATTGGCCCAGTAGAGCCTAAACGTAAAGTTTCCATTTAATCACCTACAATATTATATTAAAATTATATATTTTTATGATATAATTATAAAAAACATATTATAGGAGGAGAAATGGAAAAACAAGATATATTAAAAAAAGTGGATCACACACTTCTTAATCAAACTGCTAAATGGGAAGATATAAAAAAAGTATGTGATGATGGAATTAAATTTAATGTGGCATCTGTATGTATACCACCATGTTATGTAGAAGAAGCAAAAAAATATGTAGGAGACAAATTAAAAATATGTACAGTAATTGGATTTCCAAATGGATATTCTACTACAAATGTAAAAGTTTATGAAACATTAAATGCAATAGAAAATGGAGCAGATGAAATTGATATGGTTATAAACATAGGATATTTAAAAGACAAAAAATATGACTGTATTGAAAATGAAATAAAAAAAGTAAAAAATGTATGTGGAGATAAAATTTTAAAAGTTATAATTGAGACATGTTTACTTACAGATGAAGAAAAAATAATGATGTGTGAAATAGTAAATAAATCAGGTGCAGATTATATAAAAACTTCAACAGGATTTTCTACTAATGGAGCTACTTTTGAAGATATTAAATTATTTAAGCAAAGTTTAAAAGGAAGCACACTAAAAATAAAAGCTGCAGGAGGAGTAAAATCATTTGAAGATGCAGAAAAATTTATAAAACTTGGAGCCGACAGATTAGGCACAAGTAGATTAGTAAAATTAATGTAGGGAAAAAAGGAGCAGGTCACTTTTTCCCTATTTTCGTATAATTTTTTGAAATATATATTGAAAAGTATGATGTTTTTTGATAAAATTAGACAAAATAGAGTAGAAAGTAAGTAGTTAAGTGTTACTAAACGGGAAGTTGTTAGTAAACGAAAGAGCCAAAACAGATGGGCTTTGCTGACTTATTTTCGCATTCCGCTATTAAACAAAGAATTAATCTTTATTGAACGTGGAAGCTCCAAAAAAGATAGGGGGCTTTTTATTATGACAAAATTAATATTAACAAAAAGTAAAAAAATTATTTTATCTGCAATGCTTTTAAGCATTTTATTAGTTTTATCGAGATTTTTATCAATTAAATCATCATTTTTGGTGATTAGTTTTAGTTTTATACCAATGATGCTTGCAGGAATCTATTTACGGACCTAAATATTCTGCAATAATTGCAGGACTTGGAGATTTAATTGGTGCATTACTTTTCCCATTTGGTCCATATTTTCCAGGATTTACAATATCATCTGCTTTAATGGGATTAGTTTATGGAATATTCTTATACAAAAAACCAGGAGAAGAAAGAAAAGATTTTAAATTTATTATCCAACTAACAATTAGTAGTATTATTGTATTAGGAGCTATAAAAATACTATTAGAAGCAGCATTTTTGAATGTGCTATATGGTAAAGCATATTTTGCAGTAATTGCTTCTAGATTTGTAACAGAAGCTATAATGTTACCAATTCAAGTAATTACAATATTTATATTAGAAAAAGCACTTAGGCCATTTACTAAAAAATATTTATACAAGGAAGAAGAAATTGGTATTGAAGAGTATCTAGATACATTTGATAAATTTACAAAGAATCCAAATTTAGATGCTATGAAATATATAATGGAAAAGTTTGATAATCCAGAAAAACAAACAAAATTCATACATGTTTCAGGAACAAACGGAAAAGGAAGTATATGTGAAATGCTTGCAAGCATCTTAAATAATACAGAATACAAAGTCGGTAAATTTATATCTCCACATTTAATGAAATTTAATGATGGTATATGGATTAATGATAGACAAATTTCAGATGAAGAGGTAAAAGAGATATTACTTCCATTATCAAAAGTAATAGAAGAATATAATAAAACTCATAAAGTTCCAGTAAAATGGTTTGAAGTAATTACTTCACTTGCAATTATATATTTTGCAAAACAAAAATGTGATTTTGCGATTTTAGAAACAGGACTTGGTGGGTTAACAGATTGTACAAACATAGTTGATGCAGAAATTGCAGTAATTGGAGATATAGGATACGACCATATGGATATACTAGGGAATAATATTTTAGATATTGCAAAACATAAGGCTGGAATTATTAAAAAGAATTCAGGCACAGTAATTGTTAAACAAGATGAAATAATACAAGTTATAGAAGAAGAGTGTAAAAACAAAAAAAGCAAATTATATGTTATAGAAAAAGAGAGCATTAAAAATTATTCATATGGCAAAGATATGCAGAAGTTTGATTATAAAAACTATAAAAATATAGAAATAAATTTAAAAGGAAAGTCTCAAATATACAATGCAGCAGAAATATTAGAAGTTATAGATATATTAAGAGAAAAAGATTATAATATTTCAGATGAAGCAATATATAACGGATTAAAAACAGTAATACATAGAGCAAGATTAGAAATTTTAAGTAAAAATCCTCTAATAATATTTGATGGAGGTCACAATGAGAATGCTATTAAAAATTTAAAAGAAAATATTAATCAGTACTATCCAGATAATAAAAGAGTGTATATTGTATCAATTTTAAAAACAAAAGATTATAAAACAATTGTAAAAAATATATGTAAAGATAAAAATGCAATTTTCTTTTTCACAAGTGGGACTGGAGATAAGAGATATATACCTAAACACAAGTTATATAATGAGGCTAAAAAATATTTAAATGATGTAAATATGTATGAAGAAAAATTAGAAGATGCAATAAACATCTCTAAAAAAGTATATAATGATAGAACTATTTTAATAATAGGTAGTTTTTATGTTTATAAAACAGTATGTGAAATATTAGGACTAGAAGGGATGAATCAAGTTAATGATTAAATTACAAAATGTTAGTTTTAGATACAAAAACGGTAAAGATGTTTTAAAAGATATAGACTTAGAAATAAATGAAGGGGAATTTATAAGTATAATTGGAAAGAATGGTTCTCGGTAAATCTACTATGGGTAAAATTATTTCTGGATTAGAAAAACCAAATAAAGGACAAGTTATTGTAGATGATATTAATACGCAAAACAAGAAATCTTTTTTAGAAATTAGAAAAAAAATTGGCGTAGTATTTCAAAATCCAGAAAATCAAATTTTATTTAATAATGTTTTTGATGATATCGCATTTACAATGAAAAATTTAGAAATAGAAAATTACAAAGGAAAAATAGAGAACTCTTTAAAAAAATTAAATATGCAAGAATTCTTAAATAGTGAAAGTTATGACTTATCTATGGGACAGAAACAACGTGTAACTATAGCAGGAGTTGTTGCAACAAACCCTAAATATATAGTATTAGATGAACCCACAACGATGATAGATGCGGAGGGTAAAGAAGATGTATATAATATGACTCAAGAATTAAACAAGCAAGGATATACAATTATTTATATAACTAACTTTATAGATGAAATATTAATGTCAGATAAAATAGTTGTAATAGAAGATGGAAGAATAATTAATATTTTTGCCAAAAAAGATATCTTGAACCAAATAGATTTTCTAAAAGAGCATGGAATTAAAATACCATATATTGTAGAATTAGTATATGAATTAAAAAATAAAGGTGTAGATATAGAAACCCAAAACTGGGATAAGAAAGAAATACTTGATAAAATAATAGAGGTGGCGAAATGAAAAATTTAATTAAATTTATTTTATTTCTAATCTATACTATTGGAATATTCTTTATAGAAAATTATATTATACTTTTTTTAATTGCATCATTTAATATAATTCTTATGATTATTATTAAAATTAATATGAAAAAAGCAATAAAAAGTTTAATAAAATTATTACCATTTATATTATTTACAGCAATTATTAATATATTATTTGCCGACTTGGAATTTGCCATATTAATAGGAATAAGATTAATATTAGTTTGCAATTTAAGCTATATATTTGCTAAAACAATTTCATATACAGAATTTGGCGAAGTAATCGAAAAAATAGTATATCCATTAAAAATATTTGGTATTAATTCAAAAGAAGTTGGATTAGTAATATCAATTGCACTCTCATTTGTTCCAATAATGAAAGATGAAATATTACAAATAAAAAATGTGTTAAAAGTTAAAGGAATAGAAGCAACGAACTTTAATTTAATGAAAAATTCAAGTTTAATATTTAAACCATTTTTTATTTCAGTACTGCAAAGATTAAATGAAATAGAAATGTCACTTAAAGCAAAAGCATGGCAAGAATAAAATGTAAAAAAATGGAAGGAAAGTATTGAATAATACTTTCCTTTGCTATATAATAAAAACAGTTTAAATCTAAATGATTTTTTTCTATAAGCAAATCGCTTATAAATTTCCAAGAAAAGAAGGTAAAGTAAATGATATCAATAGTAAAAAGTATGTGCCTGCATGGGTTAGAAGGATACCCTATAGAGGTACAAGTAGACGTATCAGGGGGATTGCCATGTTTTGAAATAGTGGGACTTCCGGATACAAGCATACGAGAGGCAAAAGAAAGAGTTAAAACTGCAATAAAAAATTCAGGATTTGAGTTGCAAAGCAGAAGGATTGTAGTTAATTTAGCACCAGCAAACACTAAAAAAGAAGGTTCATATTTAGACTTGCCTATAGCTATAGCAATTCTTTTAAATATAGGTGAAATACAAGATCAGAATTTAGAAAATACCATATTTATAGGTGAACTTTCATTAGATGGAAAAATCAATAAAATAAACGGAGTACTACCTATATGTATAGAAGCAAGACATTTAGGAATAGAAAAAGTTATTGTTCCTCATGAAAACAGCAATGAAGCTGCAATAGTAGAAGGTATTGATGTAATAGGAGTAAAAACATTAGAAGAAGTTGTAAATTATCTAAATGGTGTAATTGATTTAGAGCCAAATAAAATAGATGTAAAATCATATTTTGAGCAAAATAATAAGTATACTTTAGATTTTTCAGAAGTAAAAGGACAAGAAAATATAAAAAGAGCATTGGAAGTATCTGCAGCAGGTGGACACAATTGCCTTTTAATTGGAAGCCCTCGGTTCACGGTAAAACTATGATGGCAAGAAGAATACCAACAATTTTGCCAAATTTAACATTTGAAGAAGCACTAGAGACAACAAAAATACATAGTATAGCAGGAACTCTTCCAAAGGATACGCCAATAATAACTACAAGACCTTTTAGATCTCCACATCATACAGTATCGGCAGTATCACTAGCAGGTGGAGGGAAAATTCCAAAACCAGGAGAAATAAGCTTAGCACATTATGGAGTACTATTTTTAGATGAGTTACCAGAATTTAATAAAAAAACATTAGAAGTAATGCGTGGACCATTAGAAGATAGAATAATTACAATAGCAAGAGTAAATGCAACACTTACATATCCATGTAATTTTATGTTTGTTGCCTCAATGAATCCATGTAGCTGTGGATTTTATGGTTCAAAGGAAAAAGAATGCACCTGTTCTCCACAGTCTATTTCAAGGTATATAAATAAAATAAGTGGACCTTTGCTGGATAGAATTGATATTCAAATAGAAGTAACACCAGTTAAATATCAGAAATTGGATGACGATACTTATGTAGAAACTTCAAGTCAAATAAGAGAAAGAGTAAATAAAGCAAGAAAAGTACAAATAGAAAGATATAAAAATGAGGGAATATATTCAAATGCAGAGCTTACACCAAAACTTACACAAAAATATTGCAAATTGGATGGTCCAAGCAGAAATCTTCTTCAAAAAGCATTTGAAAAATTAGGATTGAGTGCAAGAGCTTATGGAAGAATATTAAAAGTTGCAAGAACTATTGCAGATTTAGAAGGAAGCACTAATATTGAGCAAAAGCATATTGCGGAAGCTGTGCAATATAGGAGTCTAGATAAAAAATATTGGAAAAATTAGAGGCAAAAAATGCAAGATTATATAGAGATAAATATAAAAGATGAAATATGTCCAAATAAATTAAAACAAATAAAAAGTGCACCAAAAAAATTATATATGAGAGGAAATTATAGTTTACTTAATAAAACTGGAATCGCAATGGTAGGGTCAAGAGAGTGCAGTAGTTATGGTTTTAGACATGCTTATGAATTTGCAAAAGAATTATCAAAAAAAGGAATATGCATAATAAGTGGATTAGCAGAAGGAATTGATACAGCTTCACATTTAGGTGGAATGCATCAAATTGGAAAAACAATTGCAATACTTGGGACAGGACTTAATAAAATTTATCCAGAAGAAAATGAAATTTTATCACAGTCAATTATAAAAAATGATGGACTTATAATAACTGAATATGGACTATATGAAGAAGCGAATTCTAAAAATTTTCCTAAAAGAAATAGAATAATGAGTGGACTTGCAGATCGGAGTATTGGTAGTAGAAGCAAGAAACAAAAGTGGAACATTAATTACCGCAAGATATGCAAAAGAGCAAAATAAAAAGATATTTTGCCTTCCAGGAAATATTGATATTAAAAATAGTAGTGGCACAAATAAATTATTAAAAGAAAATGCAAAATTAGTAACAAACATAGATGATATATTAGAAGAAATAACAGTAAAACAAGATACAAAAACAGAGGAATTAGAAATATGCAACGAATATAAAAAGGTATATGACGTAATAGAAAACTTTCCAATTCATATAAATCAAATATGTAAAAAGGCAAATATTTCAATAGCTGAGGCAAATCAAACACTTACAATGTTAGAAATAGAAGGACTAATAAAAAGTCTACCAAATAATGAATATATAAAGGAGCAAAAATGTATATAAAAAAAGAAACTGGAAATTTAGGAGAGAATATAGCAGAAAACTATTTAAAGCGAAAAGGATATATAATTTTAGATAAAAATTTTGAATGTAGACAAGGTGAAATAGATATAATTGCAAAAGATAGAAAAGAAATAGTGTTTATCGAAGTAAAAACAAGAACAAGCAGTAAGTATGGAGCACCTTCAGAAGCAGTAAATAAAATAAAACAAAAGCATATGCTTCAAGTAATAAAATATTATTTATATATTAGAAATTTAAGTGAAGAGTTTATAAGAATAGATGTAATAGAAGTGTATGTAATAGATAATGTATATAAAGTAAACCACATAAAACAGGCATTTGAAGGATAAATATAAAAAAATATTGACATCGTGTCAGAATTAGTATATTATAATACTGACAATGTGTCAGAGAAAGGAAGAAAATATGGAAATTAAATCAGCAGATGAAAGAAAAAATGAAATTATAAATGCATGTGAAGAATTATATAAAACAAAAAGTTTTAAAGAAATAACACTAAAAGATATAAGCGAAAAGACATCATTTTCAAGGCCTTCTATATATAACTACTTTCAAACAAAAGAAGAAATATTTCTGTCCCTTTTAAAAAGAGAATATGAAAAATGGATAAAAGATTTAGAAGATATATATATTAAAAATGACAAATTAAAAAAAGAAGAGTTTGCAAAACAAATTGCAAAAACGATTGAAAAAAGAGAGCAGTTATTAAAATTGCTTTCAATGAACTTATATGATATGGAAGAAAATAGTCGTATAGAGCAGTTAGTGGATTTTAAGAAAAGCTATGGGGAATCGCTAAAATCAATTAAAAAGTGCTTAGATAAATTCTTTGAAAAAATGAAAGAGGAAGAAAAAGAAAAATTTATCTTTTCATTTTTCCCATTAATGTATGGAATATATCCATATACTCGTGCTACAGATAAGCAAAAAGAAGCTATGAAAAATGCAGAAGTTCCATTCAAATTTTTTTCAATATATGAAATGGCTTATGAAAGTATAATAAAATTATTATAAATTAAAGTAAAGGGGTGAAATACTTAAATATTATTAATAAGAAGCCTATAAAATAGGAAAAATATTTAAGAAAGAGGGAATTTATTATGAATAAAGTTTTAGTAACATATTTTTCAGCAAGCGGTGTAACAAGAAGTGTTGCACAGAATATTGCAGATAGTATAGGAGGAGATTTATTTGAAATTAGAGCAAAAAGACCTTATACAGAACAAGATTTAGACTGGACTAATAAACAAAGTAGGTCGACAATAGAAATGAATGATAAATCTTCAAGACCAGAAATTGAAGCAACATTAAATAAATTAGATGAATATGAAACAATCTTAATAGGATTTCCAGTATGGTGGTACACAGCTCCTACTATTATCAATACATTTATTGAAAGCTTAGATTTATCAGGTAAAACTCTAATTCCTTTTTGCACATCAGGTGGAACTGGAATAAGTGGATGTGAAAGAGATTTAAGAAATGAATATCCTGAGTATAATTGGAAAGAAGGAAAAAGATTTACAGGCAATGAATCAAAAGAATTTATTAAAAATTGGATTGGAGGTTAAAATGGAATTTGAGAAAGTTATTAGAGAAAGATTTGCAGTTAGAAAATTTAAAAATGATGAGATTCAAGATGAACTAATAAATAAAATATTAGAGGCAGGAAATTTAGCACCTACAGCAAAAAATAAACAACCACAAAAAATATATGTAGTTAAATCTAAAGAGGGATTAGAAAAAATAGATAAAGCAAGTCCATGTAGATATAATGCACCAGTTTGTATAATTGTAGCAAGTGATAAAAATATTGCATGGTCAAAAGATAATTATTCAACTTATGAAATGGATGCTTGTATAGTAGCTACTCACATGATGTTAGAAGCTACAAATGTAGGTGTAAATAATATATGGATAGAAATGTTTGATAAAAATATTTTAAAACAAGAATTTAATTTGGATGCAAATATTGAGCCAATATGTCTTATTCCATTAGGATATAAGACTGATGATTGCAAACCTTCACCTATGCACAATACTAGAAAAAATCTATCAGAAACTGTTGAATATAAATAAAATTATTTGAGGTGATATGAAAATGAGTTTAATAGTTAATATATATTATACAGGGGAAAATGGTAGTGCTAGAAAATTTGCTGAAGAAATGATGTCTAGTGGTATTGTTGATAGAGTGCGTAGCGAAGAAGGCAATGAACGATATGAATATTTTTTCCCAATGAAAGATGAAGAAACAGTAATGTTAATAGATAAATGGAAAAATCAGGAGGCACTTGATTTGCATCATAAATCAGATATGATGAAACAAATTGCAAATTTAAGAGAAAAATATTCACTTCGTATGAAAGTAGAGAAATTTACAGAAGTTTAATAAGATTTAAATCAAATATGTAATAAAAAGAAAGGAATTGATGTATAATGGAAAAACAAACAGCAGGTAGAGATAATTTAGGAAGTTTAGCACCAAAATTTGCTGAGCTTAATGATGATGTATTATTTGGAGAAATTTGGAGCAGAGAAGATAAACTATCATTAAGAGATAGAAGTATGATAACTATTTCAGCTTTAATGGCCCAAGGCTTGTTTCCACAATTAAAATCACATTTAATAATAGGTAAAAAACATGGAATAAAAAAAGAGGAAGTTGTTGAATTAGTTACACAACTTGCATTTTATACAGGATGGCCAAAAGCTTGGAGTACGTTTCCTATGATAAATGAAGTATATGCAGATGATAATATTACAGAAGTTCATGGTGGTGCATTTGGAATGGGTGAACCAAACTTAAATTTTGCACAATATTTTATAGGGAAATCTTATTTAAAAGTGCTAGGAAATACTGGTGGAGTTGGTCTTGCAAATGTTACATTTGAACCTAGATGCAGAAACAATTGGCATATACATAAATCTGACAAAGGTGGAGGACAAATTTTAATTTGCATAGAAGGGGAAGGTTGGTATCAAGAAGAAGGCAAAAAAGCACAAAGCCTTAAAGTAGGAGACACAGTGTTTATTCCTGCTAATGTAAAACATTGGCATGGAGCAAAAAAAGATTCATGGTTTAGCCATATTGCCGTAGAAATACCTGGTGAAAACACTTCTAATGAATGGCTTGATCCTGTCACAGATGAACAATATGATAAATTATAAAGACACATTTAAGGTAAGATAAAACTTATTAAAAGGAGAGTTATAGTCAATAAAAACAGATAGAGTTTAAAAGCTCTATCTGTTTTTAATGGTCGGGGTGGTAAATCTTATATTTAATTTAAACTTACTCTTGACTACATTTTACGACTTTAGTTTTTTTTAATATTACGTTTTTTTTTCAATTTATCTATCATTGTTTGTAATCCATTAATTTTTTCTTTAGTAACTCTAATATCATTTCTATAATTTTGTATATTATCAGCACTAATTATTCTATACAAGTCATCTTGCTGTAAATAATCAATTTGTTCATAACAGTTTTCAACGTATTGCTGTAATCCATTTTTTATATTTTCCAGTTCAATAATTTTATCTTTTTCATCATCAAATTGTTTTCCTTCAAATAATAAGTCCAAATATTTCAAATCACCTTCTTTTAGCAAATTATATTCCTTTATCAATTCTTTATATCCACAAACTTCCATTAATTCATCATAGCTTATTAATTCATTTGAGTTTTTAGCTATTTTGTCTAGTATTTTAATGGTTGGAGGATTTTCTAGCTTACAATTCATATATTGCGATAAATATCCTCTATTTACACCAATAGCTTCTGCGAAATCTCTCTGATTAGGGAATTGATTGTTTATTTTTTTCAATATTTGAGCGAATCTTTTCTTATCAAATAATGGATTTTCAATACTCATATAAATTACTCTCCTCTGCATAATTATACTATAATATACTTCTAAATACAAATTAATTTTAAAAAATTCAAAAAAATGTTAAAAAAATAACCAAAAAGTATTGACTTTTTTAGAATAATAAAATAAAATAATTTTGGTTAAAAAAACAACCAAAAGGAGTGATGATTACTATGAAAATTAATAAACCAGCGATATATGAATTAATAAAATATAAATTTAGGAACAATCAAAAATGGTTTGCCGAAGAATTAAAAATTGATAATACTTATTTTAATGCTATTCTTCGTGGGCGAAAATCAGACGAAAGTAATAAAGTTTGCAATGCAATAATTAAGTATTGCTTAAAAAATAATTTAAATGTTAAAAAATTTATTTTTTTAGAATAGTGGTTAAAAAAATAACCAAAAACGAAAGGAGGTAAATTAAAAATGGAACATTTAGAAGAATTAATTAAACAATTGGAAAAATTAAATGCTAATTTTGAAAGACAAAGTGAACCAAAAATCCTAAAAGTAACTGATATATCACGAATTCTTGGAGTTAATCGAAATCAAGCAACTAAGTTATTTAAACGTCCAGATTTTCCAGCCTTAGTCAACTGTGGTGACAATAAAATTGAGCAAACAGCATTTTATAACTGGTTACAAAGTCGACATTCCAATGATTGTGAAGATGACGAATTGGGGGAACATTAAAATGAAGCGAGATAATATAAAAAATATTCTTTTTTCTATGGCTTTAAAAAAAATATATTTTAATAAAGAGGATAAAGAAAAAATACTAAATCAAAAGCGAATTTATTTAGAAGATATTTTCCAAGTAATTGATAACAAAGATATCATAGGAAAATTAATGCAATATGAAGAACAAAATCATACATTAACTGAAAAACGTTTGAAACTTTTCTATAAGCAAGGTTTTGATGACGCATTAAACTTAGTTAAATTACTAAAAATTTAAAAATAGCCCAAATAAGACTATTTTTAATAAAATACTTATTTGCCTACCCTATTTAGGAGTTACTTACCCTATTTTTTATGCTACTTCCACTGTTACCTACCCTGCAAAAAGCTTTATATTTAGCTAAAAGGGTAAATAAGGGTAAGTAAAAAAAGATATATATTTGAAAAATATGCAGAAAGGAAAATAAAAATGATAAAAGGTACAAATTTAATTAAAAAAAAGATTAAAAATAAAGAAAATTTAATTGATGAAATACTTCCTCAGCGGTGTTACAATTTTGGCATCACCACCCAAAACAGGAAAAACATATTTATCAATTCAAATGGCTTTAGCTGTTTCGACTAAAAACAGCAATTTTCTAGGATATTCTTGTAATTTTGCTAAAGTTCTCTATTTTTCTAATGAAACTAATGAATTTGAAATTCAGTCGAGACTCAAAAGATTAAAAATAAATAAATGTGATAATATCAATTTTTCATTTGATAGGAAAATGAAATTACAAGAAATTGAGGAGGAAATTCTTAGAGCAAAGAAAACACTTAAAGAAAAAATATTAGTAGTTATAGATACATTTCAAAATCTTGAATACCATCAAAAGCACGACAATAATAACTATCAAGATATATATAGTGTTATTAATGAATTTATGAGAATTTCTGAGCAAAAGAATACAAGTTTTTTATTGATACATCATCTAAACAAAAATAAAAACGAAAATATATTTAATTCAATAAATGGTTCAATAGCATTAACTGGTGCTACAGAAACGAACATAGTATTAGATAAGATGGATAATAGAGATTATCAACTAATAATACAAAGTAGATATATCAATAATAATACTATCCAGTTACATAGATTGGATAACGGTTTTTTTGCACTAAAAACCGATGAAATTTTAGAACAAACTGATGATTTAGATATAGTAAAGCTGATAAAATTTATTAGTAAGCAAGATAATCAACTTATCGAAGATAGTGCCACTAATATATGTAGCAAAGCGGATTTGAAATTTACAACACCTAATATATTATATAAAAAATTATTAAATAATTTACAACTTTTAGAACAATGTAATATTGCATTTTCAAAACGAAAAAGTAATCGGAAAAACATTAATAAAAATTGAATTACTAGAAGAAGATGATGATGAATAAAAAGTGAAACTTGAAAAGAATAGTAATATCAACTTAAGTTAAAAAAATACAATTAATTCTTTATAAATTTCTAAACAATATATCAACAAGATTATTAAAAAAGGAGCCTAAAAAATGAATAACATTAAAAGCAAAAAAATTCAAACTAAATATTTCAATGAAAAAATTGAAAATGAGCTTAAGAGTTATCGAAAATATCTAAAATACTATAGAAATGGTCAAATTAATACAGATAATCGCAATTGGCTAGTTTTAGATAGTAGTAAATCTCATTATCAAGATTTAGTAAATGAACTTGAAAAATATAATAATTTTTGTGATTCGTTAGTTAATGTGGTATTTGAAAGTGATTTCATATCTCGTAAATGGGGATTAGACAATGAAAAATTGCTTCAATCAATAATAAGAACAAATAATCTAATAACTACTGTATTTATAGTATCTAATATAAATGAACGTGAAGCTTTATCTAAATATGGTTCTAAATTCACTTTCTTTGCTAATTTCGATACAGAGTTAGCTTCTGATGATAAATTGAAAAAAATTAATACCATACTACAAAATAACAATTTTACATTAACCCATTCTGTTTTAGAAAAGCTAGTAAAAATTAATGATAAAGAGATTGATAAAATACTTACAAGGGCTTTTATAACTGCTTTAAACGAGAAAAATAACATTATCAAAGATAGTTACTTACCTATTCCAAAAAACAGCTTAAAATCCAATCTTATTACATTAAATAAACTAATTGGACTTGAAAATGTAAAGTCTACAATTAATGAAATTGTTAATTATTTAGTAATTAGTCAAAAACGCTCTAGTAACAGTATATCTATGAATATGATATTCTTAGGGAATCCACGGGACTGGAAAAACATCAGTTGCTAAATTAGTAGCAAATATATTGTCATCAATTTCTATGTTAAATAGTAATGCTCCATTTATTTATACTTCACGTGAAAAATTAGTTGGCAGATATATTGGAGGTACAGAGGAAAACACCCTAAAAGCTGTTAATGAAGCTATAGGTGGGGTGCTTTTCATAGACGAGGCTTATAGTCTTACACAAGATGACTCTCAAAAGGACTTTGGATATAGGGTTATAGATGTACTAACTAATCAAATGGAAATTCATAAGAACGATATATGTTTTATCTTTGCTGGCTATCATACAGAAATGTTAAATTTTCTAAAATCTAATCCTGGATTAGAAAGCCGTATACCTTTCAAGCTAGAATTTAAAGATTATTCAGCAATTGAACTATATGAAATATTAAAAAAATTTTTAAAAAGTGATAATTTAAAGTTAAGTTCAAATTGCAAACAAACAATAATACAGTATTTTGACGAAACTAAACAACAGCAAAATTTTGGAAACGGAAGATTTGTACGTAATTTTTTTGAAAGGCTGAAAATTAAACAAGCTAACAGAGTAGCTATAGAAATAAATGAAAATATTAACTTAATAAAATTAGTTGATGTAAATAATACAATAAAAAGTATAAAAACTATTAAAGAAAATAGAATAGGATTTTTATAAAATACATAATATGATAATCAATCAAACCAAATGGAGTGAGAATTTTGAAGAAATTTTCACAAAATGCGGTAGCACAAACGAACAAATGTGAGTGCGTGATCGAATGTAGTTAAATAATTATAACGATAGTTATTATTATTTAATGAAATGAGAGGCAAAGAAAAATGAAAGTTATACTTGATATTTTTATTTGCTTACGGGTGTCAAGAGGGTGAAACCCTTTGCCCAATATTTTGATGTTTTACGAAGTAAAATGTCAAAATGTATATTGGGTATTTGGTCAAAAAATACTTTAATGGAGGTGCAGATATGGATAGAATTTCATGTAGTTGTACATGGCGGAAATGGAAATATAAAACACAACTTAAATAAAAATAGTAGGCAAAGTCAAAAGCATATCGATAATAAAAGAATAGATGATAACATTGTGTTAAAGGATATAAATCCAAAAAACATAGAAGAAGAATTTAATAAGATTTTTTTTGAAGATATACAGGAATATAATGCTAAACAAAAACGTAAGGACAGACAAATTACTAATTACTATCAAAAATGTTTAAATGATAAAAAGATAAAAGCACCTTTTAGAGAGGTTATATATCAAGTAGGTAATCGTGAAGATGCAAAAGACCCAGTTAAAAAGGAAAAAATGACTAGGTCATTAATCAAATTTTATAATGAATTTGAAAAAAATTATACAAAAATGAAAATATTAGGAGCTGTTATTCATTTAGATGAAGCTACACCACACTTACATATAGATGTAGTTCCTTATGCTGATGGTGGAAAAAATGGTCTAAAACATAAAGTATCATTTGAGAAAGCAATTGAACAAATGGGATTTGAAGCTGAACAAAGTCAAATAAATAAAAGTACTAAAAATCCTTTAATATTTAATGGATTTCGTAATCACAGTATGAAATTGCTAGAAAACATTTTAAATAATGAAGCACTTCAAAGAGATATAAAACATAATGTAAAAAAGCATATTGAACCTAATGAATACAGAGAAAAAATGGCAATAGAAGATTTAAAAAAAGATGAGAATATACAAGAAAAAGCAAAAAAAGAAATTCTAACAGAAATAATTAATGAAATGACTGAACTAGAAAAAAACGACATTATTATTAAAGAACAAAATCAAACCATTGATTTACTATATTATGAAAATAAAGAATTAAAAAAAGAAAACACAAATTTAAAGAATAAAAATAATATATTTAAAGGTTTTTTAGTAAAGGCTTGGGATTTCTTGCCTAATAAATTACAAGATATTTTCTGCAAAATCTTCTCAGACGAAGAACGAAACAATATGCAAGATATTTATGAAAATAAAATAGATAATGAAGTTGATAAAATACTAGATATAGAAGAAAGCGAGGTTAAATAAAATGGCAAAAAGAAGGGCAAATGGAGAGGGTTCATTAAGATTTGATGAAAAAACTAAAAAATGGATTGCTACAATTACAGTAGATAAAAAAAGAAAAGCTTTTTATGGAAAAACACGACAAGAAGCAATAAATAAAAGAGAGACATTTAAGCAATTTGGTGGTAAAACTATTAAATCATTGAGTTTATATGATGCAATTAAAAAAGTTATTAATTTTAAATTTAATGAAAATAAAATAGGAGAAAATACATATTATACAAATATGTGTACATTAAAAACAATTTCTGCCTATGATATAGTTAATAAAAACATTGACAATATAACAATTCTCGATTTAAAGGATTTTTTTGAAAAACTTTCTAAAAAAGAATATTCATCTTCTACTATAAAAAAAATATATTCCGAGTTAAATTACGGGTTAGATTATGCAGTAGAAATCAATTTAATACAAAATAATATTCTAAGAAACAGCCCTACCATTTCGAAGCCAAAAACAGCAGGAAAAAATGAAAAAGTAGTTGCTCTTGAATATACTGAACAAAAGAATTTTATTGAAGTATTAAAGAAAAATCCACATGAATATCAAGAAATTTGGCTTTTATCTATGTACACAGGAATGAGAATTGGAGAAATAATGGCTTTAAAAAAAGAAAATATAAACTTTGATAAAAAAGAGATAAAAATAGATAGAACAATTACTAGAGATAGAAAAGGAAAATCTAAAATTGGTTATATTCCTAAAAATATGCAAAGCATTAGATATATTCCTATAACAAACCAAGTTTATATTATATTAAAAAAATTATTGAAAAACTCAAATAATCAGTCAGAATTATTAATTTCAAATGCAAAAGGAGATTTTATAGACCCAAAACTTCCATATTCTTCTCTAAAAAGGTATGTTGAAAAATACAATATTGCTAAAAAATGTACTTTACACATGCTAAGACATACATTTGCAACAAGACTCTTTGAAAATGATGTACCAACAAAAGTTGTACAACATTTATTAGGGCATACAAGCATTCAAACAACGCTTGATACATACACAGATGTACTAAAACACCATGAAGAAAAATATACAGACAAGATTAATCATATGTTTAATGAACTAAATGAAATTGAAGAATTAGATACCAATACATTAGTAAGAAATGAACTTTTTAAAATAAAAGATATAGTATCCAACTCTCATTTTACAAAAAAGCAAAAGGAATTATTACTTTCTGATATTTTGACAATTGAAAATTGGCTAAAACTAGCATAATAATAAAAATAAGCTGAAAACTGTAATAAAAAGATTACAGTTTTTTTATTTATAATAATGTAATTAAAAAATATTACATTTTAATTACATTTTTATGATTTTTTAAAATATTTCATAATATTCTAAAAATCTAAAATGTTGATTTTTAGGTAGGTTTGACTACTTTAAGGCAAAAAAAAATAACCTAGATTATAGGTGTTTTGGTCGGGGTGACACGAATCGAACGTGCTACCTCATGGTCCCAAACCACGCGCTCTACCAAATGAGCTACACCCCGAAATATTTATTTAAAATTTTGACGCTTATAAATAATAACATATTTTTTATTGATATGCAAGGGATTTTTTGAAAAAATACAAAAAATCGTACAGTACTTTTATAGGTACTGTACGATAATATATTCAATATTAATTTCCAGAATAATAATAACCGTGCCATTGGTCACTAAATGCATTATTTTTAATGACTTCAAATGAAAAGCTTCCTCCTGTGCTAGGTTTAAATGTTATATAATCTGTATATTCATCTGGATATCCAGTTGGTTGGTTTAGTTCAATTATATATGTTCCATCGCAATCCATAGTTTTTCCACTATATAAATTGTCATCAATTTCGCTATAATTAGATTTAATATGAAATTTTCCGTTTGGACTTAATGTAATTGTAGAACTATATCCACTTTCAATCTGAGAAGCATCGGAAAAATATTTACCATATTTTAAAGTGTGATTTCCAACTTTAAGATATTTTGCAGTTTCTTCAGCAATTGCTTTTTTTTCAGTTTCTTTTTTATCCTTTGCTGCTTCTTCTACTTTTTTGTCAGATTCTACCTTAGATAGAACCGTTGATTTAACATCTTCTGCTAATACTGTATCAAGTGTTTTATTTTTGTTTGCCTCTTCTTTAACAAGCTCCTTTAAATTATTTGTAGCTTCATCACTAGAAAGTGATAACCAATTGTTTATTGAATCATCGGAATTTGTATCTATATATTTTTTGTCAAATTCTCTTTTTCTTTGTGTGCTAGTAGGTTCATCTTTTTTTGAAAAAGTATATTCATACATTTCAGTAGAATATTTAGAATTTTCACCTGCTAAAAGTGCCTTAGAATTTTCAATAAACTTTTCTAAATTCATATATACATATTGATTATCATAATCACGATATATGAACCATTCGTACTTTCCCGTTTCTCTATTATAAAGTATTTTTAATCTGCAATCGCCAGAAGTTGAACTTTCTGATATCTGCTTGCCAGTTTCATCAACTTGATACATATTAATAAATTTAGATGTTTCATAATCATATCTTGTAAGTAAAATTGGGATTTCATCTCCATCAAAACAAATTAATTGCATTTCTAAATTAGGATAATCACTAGGATTAGATAGTATACCTGACAAATAAGATACATACGAAGCTTGCCATGGAATTACTTCTTCACTTTTTTCATTAGTAGAAAATTTATTTAATAGAAAATATGCAATTATAGAAATTATAGCTATTATTGAAGCACATACAAGTGATATAATTATAATTTTCTTTTTATTCAATGTTATTCCCCCTTATAAAGTAATAATATCAATTAATATATATTTTGTAAATAGAATTAAAATGAATGAAAAAAATAATATACCTAAAAATACAATCTTTTTATATTGACAAAGAAAGAAAACATAAATATAATATATTGAATACAACCTAATTTCAAGGAATTGAAAAAACATAAATTAATATTGAAATTTATGATTTCAAAGTAAAAGCAATAATAGTAACAAAAAAATATAAAAGAATACAAGGGAAAGGGATTAATCTATAACGCTATTAGATTGATTATACAAGGATAAAATGAGTTTTAAATTCGAAAGAAAAATTAATTATTATGAAACAGATAGAATGGGAGTAGTGCATCATTCTAATTATATAAGATTTTTGGAAGAGGCAAGATGTGCATGGCTTGAACAAATTGGGATGCCATTTGATTTATTAGAAGAAAATGGTATAACGATTCCAGTGTTAGCAGTTAATTGTGAGTATAAATATCATGTAACATTTGGAGATACACTAGAAATAGAACCACATATAAAAGAATATTCTGGTGTAAGAATGACAGTTGGATATGATGTAAAGGATAAAAAGACAGGGAAAACAGTACTTATAGTTGAGACAAAACACTGCTTTACAAATAAGAACCTAAGGCCAATAAACTTAAAAAAAGTCGCACCGGAGTTTAACAATAATTTTGAAACATTGTTAAATGAATATAACAATTCTATATAGAATAGTTAAAAAAAGCAGTAACATTGAACTGCTTTTTAATTATATATTGACAATATACCCCATAGGGGTATATAATCAAATGGGTAAAATAGAGGTGATTATTTAATGGATTGTAAAAGATGTGGAAAATGCAGCAAACAAAATATGAAAAGTACACATAGAACAGAAGAAGAAAAGAAAAGTCTAACTAAAAGATTAAATATTATTGAAGGGCAAGTTAGAGGAATAAATCAGATGATTGCAGATGATAGATATTGCGATGATGTGTTAATCCAAATTGCAGCAGCTTGCAAGTCATTACAAACTTTAGGCAATAGCATATTAGAAAGCCATTTAAAAACATGTGTAGCATATGAAATACAAATGGGTAATTTAGATATATTAGAAGATGTTATTAAATTGATTAAAAAATTACAATGAAGGAGATAAAATAAAATGCTAGATCAATTTTCAAGAACAGAATTATTGATTGGAAAAGAAGGAATAGAAAAATTAAGCAAATCAAAAATAGCTATATTTGGAATTGGAGGAGTAGGTTCTTTTGTAGTAGAAGCCTTAGCAAGAGCAGGAGTAGAAAATTTTATATTGGTAGATAATGATAAAATTTCTTTAAGCAATCTTAATAGACAAATAATTGCTACAAATAAAACAATTGGAAGATACAAAGTAGAAGTTGCAAAGGAAAGGATATTAGAAATAAACCCAAATGCAAATGTAGAAATATATCAAGAATTTTTTATGCCAGAAAGCAAAGGAATATTAGATAAAACAGTAGATTATATTGTAGATGCAATAGATACAATTACAGCAAAAATAGAATTAGTTATGAGAGCAAACAAATTAAATATACCTATAATATCAAGTATGGGAACAGGGAACAAATTGGACCCTACAAAATTTGAAGTGACAGACATTTATAAAACAAGTGTATGTCCACTTGCAAAAGTTATGAGAAAAGAACTTCGCACAAGGGGAATAAAGAAATTAAAAGTTGTATATTCTAAAGAGGAACCAATAAAAGTAGATGTAAAATACATTAATAACAAACAAGTTCCAGGGAGTATATCATTTGTTCCATCAGTGGCAGGGTTAATAATTTCTGGAGAAGTTGTTAAAGATATAATAAAAAAGGAGAGTGATTCTAATGAAAGAATTAATATTTAATGTAGAGGGTATGATGTGTGGAGGCTGTGAAAACAGAGTACAAAATGCATTAAAAACAATAGACGGAGTAAAAGAAGTTAAAGCAGACCATGTGTCTGGAACAGTTACAGTAACTTTAAATAAAGAAGTAGATAAATCTATTATAAAAGAAAAAATAGAAGATATTGGTTATGAAATAAAAGAATAAAAGGAGATTATATATGAAAAAAATAATCTTATCTATCGATGGAATGACATGTTCAGCATGTTCTAATGGATTAGAAAAATACTTAAATAAGCAGGATGGTGTAAAGGAAGCTACTGTTAATTTAGTTATGGCTAATGCTAGTATTGAATATGATGAAAAAATATTAACTGTAGAAAAATTAGAAGAATTCGTTAAACAGGCTGGATTTAAAAGTTTAGGTGAATTTAAAGAAATAAAAATTGAGAGCAAAAATAAAAAAGAAAAAATCAAGTTTATAATTTTTACAATACTTGCAATTTTGCTTATGTATATTTCTATGGGGCATATGATAAATTTACCTACAATTACAATAATTAATCCACATACTAATAGCACAAGCTATATGCTATGCCTACTATTATTAACAATAGCATTTTTATGGTATGGCTTTGATATCTTAAAAAACGGATATAAAAATTTAATTCATAAAACTCCCAATATGGATACATTGGTAGGAATAGGAGTTGTAGCTAGTTTATTATATAGTATTTATAATATGTATATGGTTATTATTGGAAATCACCATATGGTTATGAATTTATATTTTGAATCAGCAGCAATAGTTATTTATTTTATAAAACTTGGTAGATACGTTGATGGAATTAGTAAAGATAAAACAAAAGAAGCTATACAAAAACTAGTAAAAATAACTCCAAATACAGCTATTGTAAAAATTGATGGTGTAGAAAAAGAAGTAACTTTAGATGAAATACATAAAGGAGATATAATTATATCAAGACCAGGAGATAAAATTGCAGTAGATGGTGAAATTATAATGGGGAAAACGCATCTAGATGAATCTTTTATAACAGGAGAGAGTAAACCTGTTGCAAAAGAGATAGGAAATACTGTTATTGCAGGAAGTATAAATTATGATGGTTATATAGAATATAGAGCAGAAAGAATTGGAAGAGAATCAACAATATCAGAAATTGTAAGATTAGTTGTAGAAGCGAGTAACACAAAAGCACCAATAGCGAAAGTGGCAGATAAAGTATCTGGAATATTTGTACCAGTAGTTATATTAATTAGTATTATAACATTTTTTATATATTTAATTTTAGGTTTAGGAATAGAAGCGGCACTTATCACATTTGTTACAGTTTTAGTAGTAGCATGTCCATGCAGTTTAGGACTTGCTACTCCACTTGCGATTGTAATATCAGAAGGCTTGTGTGCACAAAAAGGAATTTTAGTAAAGAAAAGCGAAATCCTAGAAAATGCACAAAAAATAGATACAATAGTATTTGACAAAACAGGAACATTAACTTATGGAAAACTAAAAATATCAAAGGTTATAAATTATAGTAATATGAAAGAGGATAGATTATTACAAATAGTAGGAAGCATTGAAAGTAAATCTACACATCCAATTGGGAAAGCATTTACAGATTATTTACAAGAAAACAACCTAACAGTTTTAAATGTGACTAATTTTGAAAATATAGTAGGTTTAGGAATAAAAGCAGAAACTGAAAATGATGAAATACTACTTGGAAGTTCAAAATTAATTTCAAAATATGAAATTAAAAATAGTCATATAGAAGACGAAAAAGTGTTAGCAAAAGAACGGGAATAGCATTGTATATGTAGTACAAAATAAAAAAATAATTGCAATTATAGGCATAAATGATATTGTAAGAGAAAATGCAAAAGAATTTATTTCTATTTTGAATAAAAGTAAAATTGAAACAATAATGCTAACTCGGTGATAATAAAGAAACTGCTGAAAAAATTGCAGATGATATAGGAATAACAAAAGTAATTTCAAATGTTATGCCAAATGAAAAGGCAGAAATAATAAAGAATTTAAAAAGTGAAAATAAATTTGTAATGATGTGTGGGGATGGAATAAACGATAGTCCAGCCTTAACAGTAAGTGATATTGGAGTAAGTGTAAATACTGGAACAGATATTGCTATGGATGCCTCAAGTGTAATACTTACTAGAAATGATTTACAAAGTATTATAACTTTAATTAATATTAGTAAAAGAACAATTAGGAATATAAAACAAAATCTATTTTGGGCATTTTTCTATAATACATTAATGATACCAATAGCAACAGGAGTGTTAAAACCTATTGGAATTTCAATAAATCCAATGATTGCAAGCTTGGCAATGGTACTTAGTAGTATTACAGTAATATTAAATGCTTTAAGATTAAAAAAATGAGTTGAATATTTTATAATTTTGTAGTATAAAATTATAGAATATTATATAAAAAAGAAAAGAAATTATGAATACAAAGCTTAAATTTTAACTAATTACTGTACATGGATAAAAACAGAAAAGAGGGGATAAGATGATAGATTTAGAAGGAAAAGTTACGGTAGTAACAGGAGGAACGAGAGGAATAGGTATTGAAATAGTAAAAACTTTTTGTGAAAACAATGCTAAAGTAATATTATTTGGATCAAGAAAAGAAACAGTAAAAAAAGCACTAGATAAGTTAAAAGAAGAAGGCTTTAATGTAAAAGGATATTATCCAAATTTAAATGATTTTGAAGAAGTAAGTAATGTTATGAAAGAAATTCATGATGAATTTGGTCATATAGACATTCTTATTAATAATGCAGGAATTTCTGCCAATAAAAAAATTGAGGATACAGAATCAAGTGACTTTATTAAAATTATGAATTTAAATGTTAATGCTATCTTTAATACATCAAAAGCAGTAGTGCCTTTTATGAAAGAACAAAAAGGTGGAGTTATTTTAAATACAAGTTCAATGGTTAGTATTTATGGTCAACCATCAGGAGTGGGATACCCTGCAAGTAAATTTGCAGTTAATGGACTTACAAAGTCTTTAGCACGTGAACTTGCACCAGCAAATATTCGTGTTAATGCAGTAGCACCAGGAATTACAAAAACTGATATGGTAGCATCACTTCCAGAAGAAATGATTAAACCATTAATTGCAACAATACCACTTGGAAGGATTGGGGAACCAAAAGATATAGCAAATGCTTTCTTGTTTTTAGCAAGTCCAATGGCAAGTTATATTACAGGAGTAATATTACAAGTAGATGGAGCTGCAAGAAATTAATATAAGATAAGAATTAATTTATTGGAAAATTAAAATGCAATATAAAATAGGGGAATAATTATGAAATCTAAAGTTAAAAATAGACAAGTAACAGATGTACTTTTATTCGTGTTACCATATATTTTTGTAGAATTTACAAACATAATACTAGTAACTATTGATAGATCATTATCTAATTCTATTGGGAAAGTTGCAATTATAGTATTTACTTCGTTTTTAAGTTTAGATTCAGCAATTAATATAATACAAGAATGTATTTCACAATCACATAGTATAGTTTTAGCAAGAGATAGGAAAAGTAGTAATAGCATTAATACCACTGCGATTTTTTTACAAATTATAAGTAGTATTTTTATCTCTTTACTAATATTTACATTTGCAAATAAAATTACTTACATTTATACTCTAGAAAGTAATGCTAGAGATATTTTAACAATTTTATTAAAATTAAAAGCGATTCAGTTACCTATTTTGGCGATAGGTTATGTTCCGAGGAATCATTTGAAGATAATAAATAAAACAAATCTAATATTGATTTCAACAATTATTTCTTCTTTATTTAACATATTTGGAGATCTAATAAGTATTAGACTGGGATTTAATGAAATTGGTATTTATTTAGCTACGTTATTATCTACTATTGTTAATACTATTCTGTTGTTTGTATTTTCAAGATACAAATATAATAGAATAAAAATAGCATATATTAAAGATATAATTCTTCATGCTAAAGATTTAATATTTAATAAGACAATTCAAAAAAGCGTATATGTTTTAGTTGTAAGAACAGCTAGCTCTTTTGGAACGAATATTTATGTTATACATTGTGTTTGTGAGTCTGTTGTGCTAATACTACTTCAATTAACAGATGGGTACTATTCTGGGCTCTTAGTTTCATATTCAGAATCTATAGAAAATAAGGAAGCTAATTTATTAAAAAAAATTAATAGAATTGGCGTTTATTCTTTGATTTTTTCAATAGTATTTGCAATAACTATCCCTTATCCTGCTTGGTATTTTTTAGGTAGAAATGTTCCTTGGAATGAATGTGGTATATATATTTATTTATATACCACCGAATTTTTTACTTATGTAATTAATAACAACTATTTAGCATATTTATCTGCTAATAAAGATACAAAAAGTATTAGACTAACTTCAATTATTGGAGGAATATTTATAAGAGTGCCATTACTTTATCTAATAAAATATTTTAATATTGGACTGGTGGGTATAGGATTAGTTTGTACTATAGACAGAAGTGTTAGAACAGTATATTTAAAGTGGTATATAAAAAATAATAGATATTTATATAAAAATTAAAATATCATATACCAGTGGTGGCATAGAATTTTGCTAATTTTCACATAATGATATAAACAACCTTTAGAAATAAAAATAGTAAGAATTTATAAAATTCTTGTTATTTTTATTTCTGAAGGTTTATTTACTAAAAAACATAAAGTTTTCATTTTAATATACACTAAGTTTATTATCTTCTAATAGTGTTTCATATTTATGAGTAAAAGCATTAAGTTTTGATTTTAGAGTTTCTCCCTCTTTTGCATATAAAACATTGAGATACTCATGTTTTGTAACATATTCATTATCTGCTGTATTATTTGCTGTTTCTATTGTAACATTTACACAATGATCTACAATTTTTTCATATACTGTGAGTATTTCAATAAATGTTATTCCAGTATCAACTGAACATTTTGCTCTTTTTAATCTTTCAATATGTTGTTTTTTGAATTTTTCTCTATACATTTCTGAAATTTCTTTTAATGCTTGTACTTCAATAACAGTATTTAAATTACCCTCTTGCAAAGTATTTATTGTTCTACTTAAAATATCTTCTACAATGTTATACATTAGATTTAATTCTTTATTTGCATTTTCTGAAAATTTAAGTTCCCTATCATTCATACTTTCAATTAATTTAGATATTTTATATGCATAATCTCCTATTTTTTCGAACTCAGATTCGATTTTAAGTAATGTTGTAACTAACTTATTTTCTTGTTCGGTAAGATCAAGGTTTCCTATTTTAACCAAAAAATTTGCTATGGCTACATCTAGTTTATCAATAGTATCTTCTCTTTCTTGTATATGTTCTAATTTATGTGCATCAAATTTATTTAAAAGCTTCATAGATTTTCTAAAATTCTTTTCTGACACCTCTGCCATTTTAGATATAACCTTTAAACTGTTTGAAATTGCTACACTAGGGATATTTGTTATTCTTTCATCTAATAGATTTAGTACTGTTAAATATTTGCTAGTATCTTCTTCATCTTCATCTAAATTCTTTTTATCCTTTACTGCTAAAGTAGCTAACTTTTCAAGTAATCCTATACATGGAACAAGTAAAATAGTACATACAACATTAAAGATTAAGTGGAAGTTTGCGATTCCTCCCATATCTATTGTATCATTCCAAAAACTAAAACCAACTAATGATTGGTATGTATATATTATTATCATAAATATTATTGTACCTATAAGATTAAAAAGTAAGTGTACTGTTGCTACTCTTTTTGCATTTCTTGAAGCACCTATACTAGATAATACTGATGTGAAACAAGTTCCAATGTTTTGTCCAAGTATTACAGGTATAGTAGTTGCATATGTAACAATTCCTGCCTGTGATATTGCTTGTAAAATTCCAACTGTTGCTGATGAACTTTGTACTATTGCTGTTATAACAGTTCCTGCTAAAACTCCAAGTATAGGGTTTGAAAGTTTGCTTAAAATCTGAGCAAATATTGGAAGTTCACTAAATCCACTTGCCATATCTACCATTGTCATAAGTCCTGTAAAAAGTAAACCTACTCCTATTAATAGTTGACCAATATTCTTAATTTTTTGTTTTTTCTTAAGTTCTAACAATATAAATCCTATTATTATAAATATTGGTGCTAAAACAGTAGGACTTAATAATGTAAATATACTATTATTTCCTTCTAGATTTGCAAGTCTTAATATCTGTGCTGTTATTGTTGTTCCTATATTGGATCCCATTATTATTGGTATTGCATTTCTTAGCTTTAAAATCTCTGCATTTACAAAACCTATTATTATTACTGTTACAACTGATGAACTTTGTAGTGCAACTGTAATTATAATTCCTGTAATTATTCCTTTAAAAATATTATTTGTAGCTTTCTTTAGTATCAATTTTAATTTTTCTCCAGCAAGCTTTTTTAAGTTTGTACTTAATATATTCATTCCATATATTAGTAAAACTAATCCACCTACCATTTTTATTAATGTTATTACTATGTCCAAGTAGTGCTCCTCCTTATTTTGATAATTCGTTTAATTTGCAATATATTTTGTACCATTCCCAATACAGATGTTAACACACTTACTCTATTACTACAAGAATAATTATATATTTTTATTAAAATTTTGTTATATTTTCAACAACTATTATGGAAAAATAAATTTTACTTTTTGGGGGAACTTATCATCAGACTATATAATCAAGTAGTTATTGATAGAAACTTGATTCTTTGTTATAATTCAAATCAATAATAAATTTATAGCGGGAGAGAAAAATATAAATGAATAAATTGTTAAATATTAAAAGAAAAATACATATAGGAGAAACAAATGAAACAAAATAATGTATGGAAATATTTTTTGATATCTGATTTAGCAGGGAAAGTTATAAATGTGTTTAAAGATGTATTTTTAGGAATTTATTTTTTAAAAATAACACAAGGAAATATAGTTGATGTTTCAATATATTATATAACTTTCTTTTTAACTTATTTGGTATGTTTGGTACTTGTAAATAAACTACAAAAAATGAATTTAGTTTCTATGTTTAGAATAGGAATATTTTTAAATCTAATTCAATGCGTAGTTTTATTAATTGCTGGTGAAGAAATTTCAAATTATATAATTCCATTTGCAATATTTGCAAGCATTGGGAACGCATTTTATTATTATCCTGAACAAATATTAATAAAAAGAGTTAATAAAGAAGGGGATTTTCAAAACTATATTACTAAAGATCAAATTTTAAAATATACAGTAAATATTATACTTCCTATTGCTTTAGGTTATTGTATTAGCAAAAATTCTTATAATTTAGCTTTTATAGTATTAATAGTATTGATTTCAATTAGCTTTATTTTCTCATTATTTGTGAAAGGGTTTGACTTAAAGCATGGAAAAATAAATTTAAAGAAATTTTTTACAAATATTAATAATAAAGGGAATAAAAAAATAATGACATTATTAAGTTTTAGAACATTATTTAGAGGCCTAAGTTCTTTTGGTGTTTTATCAACATTGATTACTATTATAACTTTTCTTGTGGTTTCAACAGAATTATCATTAGGAAGTATTAGTAGCTTTATAACTGTTATTTCTATATTGGTAATATATTGTGTCAATAAATTTGTAAAAAAAGAAAAATTATCTAAACTATTTATTCCTATGTCTATTATACAAAGCATAGTGGTTATAGTACTTACATTTAGTATGATATATGTTAATATAAATAATTTAATACATATTGGAACAATTACTATAAGTATCGGATTTTTATTAATACTTTTATATAATATAGTTAATGGAATAAGCAACCCAATATTTGAAACTTCAAATTCAGTTTTATATTATGAATGTATGTGCAAACAAAATATAAGTATAGAAGATGAACCTAACTATGTATTTTGGTTTGAAATTATGATAAATCTATCAAGAAGTATGGGATATTTAATTTTAATATTTGTTTCAAGAATAGGATTTAATTTAAATATAATTTCAATTTTGATAGTAGGATTTACTTTAATGTATGTGGCTTTTGCCTATACTCTAAATAAAATAAATAAAGATTATTTATTAAACTAACTATATTTTAATAAATAAATTATAAATTATCTAGTAAATATGATAATACACTTGGGGGAAAAGTACTTAAAGTAAGAGGAAAAATATTTTACTTTTGAAAAATAAAAACTCTCAAATCTGCTTGAGAGTTTGGTGCCAATGACGTAGATATTTATAACTTGTTTTATTGAAATATATGTAAAAGAATCTATGAGTAAATATAGCTTTATTGTGTATTATATACATAATGTGGGCTGACAAACAAATAGAGAGCTATTCACAGCTCTCTATTTGTTGTACTATCTTTTATCATTGCCTGCGCCATAACTACCATAAAAGATAAACCAACTTCAGCCCTTGATACTGATACGCCTCCTTGAAGTTTCCATCCTTGCTCAAGTAATTCCTTTACTTTTTGTTCTAATTTCGTTGCAGAAATTACAGCATTGCTCTCGCTAACAACAATAACCCGATAATTCATTTTGCTTACCTCCTAACAATTGTTTTATGAGATTTTTTAAACTTTACAGTTTTTAACATAATGTATTATATCATTTTTTTATATTCATTTCAATAATTTTAGGGAAAACACTATCTAAAATGTTCTTCATTATAATATTTTTAAAATTTTATATTATTAAAAATTATAATTCTATATTTATCATCATTTGGATAAAAGGGCTTTGACCTTGCCATAAGTCCTAACCCCTATGAGTTTTAACCAATGGTACAAAACTCAGGAGATGATGCGGTACATACTGGAAATAAAACTAAAAAATACCATCCTTTTTCAGAATGGTATTTATATAATCTGTTCTATTAGTTCGAATAGAAACGTCAATGGTGCCAACGACGTAGATATTTACAACTCGTCATTGACTCTCTTAACGATTGATACAAATATCAACCAAGCTATTATTTATAATTTAACATACATTTTATAAACTTTCAAGTATTTTTGTTAAAGTTCTTTTGTTTTATTGAGAAAAGCATAAATTTATGATAATATAAGAAGTAATAGTAATTTGTAAAAATATATAAAAAAGCAACTAAAAGTTGGTAGATTTAATTAAGTTTAACATATATAATCTCACTATAAAAGGGGATGGTAATATAATGGAGTTTGGTAATAATATACAAAATTTACGAAAATTCAAAAATCTTTCACAGGAAAAACTAGCAGAAATGGTTGGAGTATCAAGGCAAAGTATTTCTAAATGGGAATGCAATGAAGATTATCCATCATGGAATAAAATTCCTATTTTATGTAGAATTTTTAATTGTAGTATTGAGGATTTAATATCAAACGAAGAACTTGGGAAAATTATGAATTTAGAAAAATTAAAAGAAAAAGAAATAAAAATTGAAGGAATAAATACATTAAATATTACTTCAAAAATGCAAAAAATGGGTATTGATAAACAAATAATCGATATATTTCCTAAAAATAGTTTTGAACATTTTATAAATACATTAGAAGATTATTATATCAGTAAGTCCGATGGAATGGAACGCATAAAAAAAGAATTGAATCGTTGGGATTCAAAAGCACGAAAAAGTATTATTATAAATTTGATGAAAAGATTGGAGAAAAATAAAATTCAAATTACTATGTGCAATTTAATAGAATTAGTAGAACTAATATAATTTGTATTATTGAATTGAGGTATAAAAATGGCAAATTTTCAAGATTTAACTGGTAAGAAATATGGAAAACTAACAGTTATGTATCAGGGTGAAACTCATATTTCAAAAAATGGAAATAAAAGAACTGTTTGGCACTGTAAATGTGATTGTGGTAATGAAGTTGATGTTATGGCTCTTAATTTAACAAGAGGGCATACCACATCTTGTGGTTGTGCTAGAATAGATGGTAGAAAAAAAATTAGTAGAGATATAACAGGACAAAGATTTGGACATTTAGTTGGTATAAAAAAGGTTGAAAACAAAAATGGTCAAACAAGATGGTTATTTCATTGTGATTGTGGTAATGATGTAGAATGTTATTTATCAAATGTAACAACAGGTAAAACTAATTCTTGTGGAAAAAAATGTGGACTAATGCCTCACACATATGATAATGTAAAGAAAAAAGGATTAAGAGCAAATTTAATAGGGCAAAGATTCGGAAGATTACTTGTTGTTGAAAAGATGAAAGATAAAAACGGATGGACACAATTTAGATGTAAATGTGACTGTGGAAATGAAATAATAACTTCTGGAAGTAATTTAAAATATGGAGCAACACAATCTTGTGGATGTTTACACAAAGAAGCTATGAGTAATAAGTATTCTGAAAATTTGATTGGACGTAGATTTGGAAAACTTGTAGTTGTAGATAAAAGCACTTCTAGGTGGAATAAATTACATTGGGTTTGCAAATGTGATTGTGGTAATGAAACTATTGTTAGTACAGGTGGACTTAAATCAGGACATACACAATCTTGTGGATGTTTTCAAGATGAAATAGCAAGTAACAAACATTTTATAGATTTAACAGGGAGAAAATTTGGAAAATTAACAGTTATAAAACGTGTTGAAAATTCAAGAACAGGATTAGTAAAATATGAGTGTGAATGTGAATGTGGCAATAAATCTATGGTTATTGGTGCAACATTAGTTGATGGTCGAACTCAGTCATGTGGGTGTTGGAAATATTCAAAACTAGAAGAAAGTGTATTGAGATATTTTAGAGAAAAGAATTATATAAATACTATTGATTATGAATGTCAAAAAAAATTCGAAGATTTGCTAGGAGTTGGAGGACAACCATTATCTTATGACTTTATAACTTATAAAGATAATGAACCATATTATTTTATCGAGTGTCAGGGAAAGCAACATTACCAACCAGTAGAACATTTTGGTGGTAAAGAACAATTCAAAATACAACAGAAACATGATAAACTAAAGAAGGAATATGCTATTAAATTACAAATTCCATTATTAGAAATACCATATACAGTAGACAAATATGAGGAAGTAACTAAAATTTTAAAAGATATCGGAGTCTGATAAATTATATGCGAATGAAGATAAATTTTCATTCGCATATAACTATTTTACACATAAATCAATTCACTAAAAACAATTTCTTCGGCTTGTACCTTAAAGGAGTTCATCATTCCTACCCAATATAATTGGTTTGTATTTTTCATATCTTCTGTTAAATTGCTTTTTTCTTTTAGTTTGTTAATTATTAGATTTACTCTTTCTTCTGCCGTTTTTTGTATTTCTTTCAAATGTATATTTAATGTTCCATCCATAAGCATTATGGAATATTCAGCCTTTTTGTGTTTTTTTAGGTAATTTAATCTCATTCTTCCATATTTGTTTATTATGATTTTTTCTTGCTTAGGAGCTACTATATTAGGTATATAATAATCTCTTACTAATTTATATTCAATTCCTGTTTTTTCATCTATTTTTGTTTTTGGTAATTTATTATCCATATCATTCTCCTCCTAAAATCTGGTATCATTATTTTTCTTTTTAATCTTATTTATTTTATTCTCATCTGGTATAGTTACTTTTCTATAAATATTATTAGCAATTTCATTATCATTGTCATCAAAAATACCATTTTTATATAAGTCATTACTAACAATTTTATAGTTATTATCTTTATCATAGCAAATTCTTTTGTGGAAGTGGCTCATAATATTATGCCAAAAGCCTTTGAATTTTTGTAATTCCTGTTTTAGTTTCTCTTTTTCAGTTTGTAATTTTTCTATAACTTTATCTTTTAGAGATAATTTGTTTTTTAGATTGTCTATTTCATCATCTTTTTGTTCTAATTGATATTTTAATGAACGGTTTTCTTTCTCTATTTCAAATGCAGAATATTCAAAATCTTTAATTGCTATATTTAAGTCATTTACACTTCTAACTGTTTGAGTAACATTTGATACATCTTCAATATAATTTTTGATTATAGTTATATTCTCATTTGAAATTTGACTATTATTTTTATTAAATGGCATAGGTTTCAAATTATCTAATAATTGAGTAACTTCTTTACTTGCATTATCAAGTAATTTTGTTTGTTTATTAGCTTCAAATAGTTTTTGCTCCTTTTGTTTTAGTTGTTTCTTCATTTCTCTATAATCACTCATATCTTTAATGTCTATATCTCGATTTCTCCCTTTTTTCTTTTGCTTTAGTAGAGAATGTTCAGAATAAACTTTGT